>CAYOOH010000100.1:0-3887 GCA_964405545.1 uncultured Candidatus Saccharimonadales bacterium
GACACCTCCGGCCCCGCCCCCGTCGGCGACAAGACCAAGATCACCCGCGATACCAGCCACAAACAAGACTCTGGCCCCGTTCAAATCGTTGAGTTCGGTGACTTCCAATGCCCGGCGTGCGGTAAGACGCATCCTATCGTCAAGCAGCTCACCCAAGATTACGCCGGCAAAATCACCTTCTACTTTCGCAACTTTCCGCTCACCCAGCTCCACCCCAACGCCGAGGCTGCCGCCCGCGCCGCCGAGGCGGCCGCCCTCCAGGACAAGTACTGGCCAATGCACGACAAACTATATGACACCCAAAAAGACTGGTCCGACCTCAATACCTCCGATGTCCAAGCCAAATTCGTCGGCTATGCCAAGGATCTCGGCCTCGACATCGACAAATTCAAAACCGACTACGCCAGCGACCCAGTCAACCACACCGTTGCCCAAGACCTTGCCGATGCCAATGCCCTCAACCTCCAGGCCACCCCTACCTTCTTTATCAACGGCAACCAATACACCGGCAACAACGATTACCCCTCTCTCCGCGACGCCATCGAGGCCCAGCTAAAGAAGAAATAACCTTATCCGCAAAAAAACTACCGAACCACCACTTGGCCTTCTTCGGACTCTTCCCCCAACCCCTCTGATCCGATCGTGTAAGTCAAGAACGTCCCCTCATCAGCCGCAATATAAATCACCTGATTAATCAGATCAGCGCTGTCGCCCGCTTCCAATTCCGAAAACTCGGCCTCAACGCTATGCGTCCCCAGTTTAATGCCGCGCCGAGCAAACCCGCTCACAATCGTCTCAAGCCTGGCCGCCGCCGGCGCTGACTCTGGCACATGCTGGCTGCTGCTGTCGATCCGCCTCGGCCGCCTCGGCGCCTCCTTAGCCGGATGGATCGTTCCGCCCACAACCCGAACCCGGGTATGAATACGCTCGTCTTTATTACCCTCATTAACCACAAACAGTTTAACCGGGATCAGTCCATCCTCGATCTCGCTAGCGTGATGATCGAGCTGATCTTCATAGTGCTTAAGAGCCCGCAAATAATGCTTCCAATCCTCAACCTTTGGCTCACCCAGGCCTGCTATCACCGCCCCTAGGCCATGTTGATCGCCGAGTCTTGCTATCTCACGCTCCACCCGCTCCCGTTCCGTCGCCACAAACAGCCGCTCCGTCCGAAACGGCGGCACCCGCACCTCTGCTATTACCGAAAATCGCTGCTCCACCGATTGCATACACCAAGCTTACCACCTCAGCGCTCGAGATAAAAAAGGTCCGCAACCGGCTCCACCCATGACAGGTAGCGCCCATTGCGGACTTAAAAGAGTGTTTGTCAGCAGCGCGCCAGGTATGTCCCTGCCCGCCACTCCGGGAATCGGCCGTCTCGATCGTCCGGTATCCCCAGTTCGATCAACGTAAACCGCTCGGTATATTTAGCTGATAGGGTCAGCAGTCGGGCGTCGCGTGCCGACACTCCTTGGGCAGTTAGGGTGACACGCGCTCCGTCAAAACCTCGATAGAAGCCGGTACGGACAAGCCGAAAGTCCCGGTAAATACTTAGCTCCACAGGAGTCCAGCCGACGCCGTTTCCGACCAGCCTCAAAAGCTCGGTCAAGCTCAGAGCCTTAGGTACCGGACGTCGATCCAGCCACCCGGCCCTCTCATCATCCACCGTCGTCATATTTCACGTCCTCGAGTCCACATACCCGACAAATCTTGTCGTTTGCTTACCCTACCAGATCGGCCGAGGTTGTCAACCCACCGTCGTAATCAGCGGCCATCGCCGTGCTATGTAGACGGGTAGGAGAAAAGGCTCACCGCCTCCGGCTCTTGAGCCGTCCCGGCAGTCCCATTACCCGCCACCGCCGGCGCCCAACTCGCTTCTTAACCGGTCGGCTATGGGGAACAAACAAGCCCCACATCAACCAGCCCACCAAGCAGCCCAGTGGTAACACCACCGCCAGCCACCCGCCCTGGCTGCTCACACACAGCGCCACTAGCGCCAATACCAGGCCCGCACCACCCCCCACGGCTATCCGGCAGTGCAATCTGCGCAAGCCCGGATGAAAAAGTCCCAGCCGCCTCAGTGCAATAGTCGGGTTACCGTGCAGCCACTCGGCCACAATCGGCTCCGTCCAGGCCAACAGCTCTGCCTCCGAGCCAAACCGCATCGAGTAACCCCGGTACTCCACCACATCTCGCAGATCTGGTGGCCACTGGTCGCGCGGGATACTCAAAAGCAGCTTTAGATAATAGCGCTGGCTAACCGACAGAGCTCCGCGTCGGGTCGTCATTTGACACCACCAATCTCAAAAAAAGTCGGGGTACGCCCTGGGTCCTGGTTGAACCAGAGTACACGAGACTGTACTACAAGAGAAGTCCGCCCGCAAGCTACTGCGGCAAGACTTTCGAGTAATCAGCAGTAACTGGTGTAAAATTGCGGCAAGGTGGGCTCTAGTCCACCCCACACCATGCCAAAAAAAAGGAGGATGCGTGAACTGTCTCATCATTGGCGGAAGCTCCGGTCTCGGCCTAAGCCTCGCCCACAAGCTGGCAGGCGACTACCATGTCGTCGTCACAGGTCGCCGCGACCCAAGGCGGGCCAACCTCCAGTTCGAGACTCTCGACCTCGGCGCCAGCGACGGCCTTGAGGGCCGGATCGATCAGCTCGTCCAGAAGCTGCCTCACATTGACCTGCTCATCTACGCCGCCGGCTTCTATCAGGAAGGCACCATCACAGACCTTAGCGTCGATCAGATTCACCAGATGCTCAATGTCGGCCTGGTGGCTGCCCTGCTGGTCACCCGCAGCCTGCTGGCCAAGCAAGGGGATCTAGCCGGCTTCATCGCCGTAACCTCCACCTCCCAGTGGACGCCGCGCTTGCTGGAGCCAGCCTACACAGCCGTTAAGGCCGGATTAGCCGCCTTTGCCAACTCCCTCTCCCTCGACTCTCGGGTCGCCAAGACCCTAGTGGCGGGTCCGGCCGGTATGGCCACCCCTTTCTGGGCCGGTACCAACAAGGATATCTCCAGCATGCTCGATCCCGACTGGGTAGCCGCTCAAATTCTCAGCCTGTTCGAGGGTAACTTCTCGTACCGCTGCGGGCGAATCTTGCGCGGACCGGCTCGGGCCGAGCTACAAGAAGAGCGAGACTAAGCAGACCAACCAGACGCCCGGCGGAGATTTTCTCCTCCGCCGGGCGTCCTCGAGTTTAGTACTGCCGGCACTTCATCGAACATCAGACCAACCGCTAAATGAAGATGACCCCGGAAACTCGCGAGAGTCTTCGGGGTCAGTTGAGGGGGCCAGGTTTGTCGTTACCGGAGGCTATCGGTACACGTGCCGCTGTGCGGGTTTTCGTCCCCGTAGACGTTGCCCTCCTGATCGCGAACTAGGGGGTAGCCTCTGGAGCGAGCGCTCATCGGCCCGGAAGCGTGTAAGCCCTAACCAGTCTGACAACTGCGAAGGCAGCGTCCAGAGCAGCACGGGACAGATCACTTGCCGACCTGTCGGAGCTCGTGAAGGGGTAATGGATCTCGATAGACCAAGTGCCAGGGTACTGAGTGGTTTCTTCGTAAACATCAACTAGCCTCTCGTGGTCCGGGACACCACTGTTGACGAGCGTTCGACGAGCGGTTGCGGCGGCCTGCCTAGCGGCAGCCTCAGATTCGATGAGCATGATCCAAGACATGCTACGACCATGAACATAAGCCCTTTTACGAATTTCATCACGCGTAAGTCTGCGACCGGCCATGTTCTCTCCTTAACAAAAGGATGTATTGGGCTAAGAACTGATACTTTATACTACTCATACAACTTAAATGCAACATGACGACCCCTTCCATACCTGACCGGCTCTACCTCAAACGTAGTCATAAAAAATTGATAGCACC
>CAYOOH010000101.1:0-3879 GCA_964405545.1 uncultured Candidatus Saccharimonadales bacterium
ACCGGCGGCAGCTGAAAAAAATCCCCGCACAATACCACCTGCAGCCCGCCAAACGGTTCGTCCCGCTCCCGCACCAACCGCGCCGCCCGGTCTACCATATCCAGCCGATAGTCATGCAGCATCGAAATTTCATCTATCACTAGCACATCCGTTTTGGTCATGGTCTCGCGCCGCGCCTTGCTCAAGCCCGCCAGATAACCCTTATCTAGCTCATCTGCCACCCCGATCCCACTCCAGGCATGAATCGTCGACCCGCCCAAATGACTAGCCGCCAAACCAGTTGTAGCCGTCACCGCCACCACTCGACCCGCTCGCTTAGCCTGACGAATAAACTCGGCCAGCACATACGTCTTGCCCGAACCAGCCGGCCCAGTCAACAACACACTCTGTCCACTCAACATAATCTCCAGCGCCAAACCTTGGTCCATGATCAACATACTATACGAACGATAACCGAAAGTTCAAGTCTAGCCTACCCAAAACTTATCCTAGCCAAAAGGCCTAGCCCATGTCATAATCAGTCAGTCCAAACGTTATCGTACACAGACAGAAATAGGCTGGCTATGCCCGATATCAGCACCATGATCAATCGCTTCCCGGCCGCAATCCGACTCCGCGGGACCGCAGCCTGGCGACTCATTGCCTACTACGGACCACTCGAAATCGCCGGCACCATCCTACTCCTAAGCTTTGGTTGGGTTGCCCATATCTGGACCGACAATGGCGCCGCTCTGGCCTACGCCCGAACCCTGGAGAACTCATCGGTTTCTATGGCTATGCCGTCGTCCGCCTAATGCACCCGCACTGGTGGCGGCCGTCTCACCACCCGGCCAAACAAAACCGCGCAACCCTCCGGCTCAGGTCGGCCTTGCGCGAGACGGCCGCCGAGTTCACCTGGGCCGAACTGCTCGACAGCCTCATCATTCGACCAGCCTGCCTCTACGTGGCCGCCCTCGTAAGCCCGGCTACCTGGTTGCTCGTAGCAGCCAAACTGCTAGCCGACGCCGCCTTCTACGCCGTCGCCTACACTACTCGACGCTATCGTCAACACCGCCAGTCAATCGCTTGACTTTTAAGCGCCATGTCATCGGTACATGGCGCTTAAAACATGCCCCAGATCAAAAAACTCAAATCACCATTCATGCAAGCATCACCAATGTCCGCGACCACTCCGGATTGCGCTCAATTCGGGCCGGCACCCGCTTAAGCTACCACTGCGGATTGTTTACTCACACAAATACACAGTCTATAATGTAGAAGTATTATACCCCCGCTCCTTAGGAGTTGCTATGCCGACCGGTAGCGCCATTACGCCCATTCTTGGCATGCGCGTTTGTTTTCGCTCACCTTCTATCCCATTTAAGTGGATCACGAGTGGGGACGGTAGGTACTGGCGAGCCCTGAAGTCGCCGCTCCGCGTAACTCAATTCGACGACAACACTGTCACGTTCGAGCCGACGGCCTTGACTTTGGCGGACGTTACTCTCCCCATCCCGCGTGCGGACTTCCACACCGGCTACTTCGCACAGGAGTAGTCATCCCTTATTGCCCGGTGCTGCTATTTGCAAGCGCCGGGCATTCTGCATTAGTCGCCGCCACACGTGACCAACTAGCCGGCGCCTCGGTCGCAGTGTGCGCCCGATCACTAGTCACTGTAGCTGTCGCAGCTCAGCCAGGCCACCACCAACGTCCGCGACCACTCCGAGTTGCGCTCAATTCGGGGCGGCACCCGCTTAAGCTACCATTCCTTGTTATTTTAGTAGAGATATAGCATAATAACAGAGTTCTCGTCTCCAGGTCCTTTTCAAGACAGGATTCCCCTCACCCCCACGCCCTCACACCTAGGAGAAATCGTGAGCTTCATTTCGGAATTTGACTTGGATGTCTCCGCTATCTTGTTCGGTTCCGGCATCATTGCCCTTTTCGGTTTTGCGCTCGGCGTAATTCTTTTCTCCATCGGCCGCTCCAATCGGTCGGCCCTCGACCAAATGAAACCCCGCGGTAATGCCGTTCTTTCGTCTCATTTCAAGTGGGCCTATAGTACTGGCACCATTCTTAACCTCGTGCTGTGCTATCTGGCGGCAGTCAACGGTGTTGTCTCAGGTCGTTGGGTTCTGGCAGCCCTTGCCCTCGATGCCATGGTCACCGTCACCATCTGCTACATTTTTAAGCACCGGCTTCGTCGTCCAGTCCACCAGACCCTCGGAAGCTAGCTACGCAATAAGCCCCGGCCGACCCATCACAGGTCAGCCGGGGCTATAATCGTTACCTTGTCAGCAAAAATCCTGGCTCTGACTGCCAGGTTCGCCAGTTAAAAGCGTTATGTAGCTGCATAATGTCCAGGCCCGAGCTGTCATGGATCATACCCACAACCCACACCAGCCAACAGCCAACGATCAGACACGGAATCGCAGTTTGGAGCCAGAGGCCCTTTGTTAAAACCGGTAGTGCCAGGTAAATCATCGCCCCAGCCAGTACCAAATACGTTACAAAATCATGCAACAACTTGGCCGGGCTATAGAGCAGAGCCTCTCCGCCTACACGGATATAGTTGGGCCAGTCCAGCCACAAAACCCGGCTGGCAATCAAAACCCACCCCAGGCCATAAGCTATCGTCAGCCGCCAGTTCCACCATGGCTCCGGCGACAGGTAGCGCCGGCCGTAGCTGGCCAGGGCCACCGCCACGGCCAAAAATGCATCAGCCAGCATGGCCCACGACTGCGTCCGAGGATCAAACGCTGCCCCGAACGACTTGTGGTCAATGCCTACCCGACCGATAATCGTCAAGCCATGACTGCTAACCAAGGCCAGTAGTCCAGCCATTAGCCACCAGCCACGGCCGCCGCTGTAGCACACAGCCGCAAATAAGCCGGCGCCAACAACGAGCAGCACCGCGAACACCCACCAAGATGGCCGGTATTCGTCTGGCAGGACAGCCAGCGCTGTTGCGTCCACCATTGTTTACTCCTCTCGCATGCTCTCTAAAGAAGGCATCAGCCGGGCAGGCCCTTCGGATGCCTTATGCCAGGTGCTGTCGGATCCACCTCCAACCCCTCGAGCAGCGCAAACCCACAGGCCCCACAGGCCACGGACATCCGTGGCTCACCGGTCGGGGAGTCCACGCCCCAGTAATGGTAGCCACGCCCGCGTCGACCTTGCACCGGCAACTGACCCCCATAAGGGCAATCGTCCTGCGTAAAATGGTAAACGCGTCCAGCTTCAGTCTGACGAGCCGCTACAAATACACATACCCATAGCAACAAGGCCAGACTCGCAATCACCATTGCCGCCATCAAATGGCCGGCCAATGCGGTAACAATTGCTGCCAAAATTCCAATCGGCACCAACAATACCAGTAGGAACATCCTTCTCCTTCCAGAGTCGAACCACTCTACTCTGCCATAAATCGCAAGAAATTGCTAGCTGGATCCGGTTCCGGGCGGAATTCATTTTCCTTCACTAGTCCTCCTCGCCTGCAGCTTGTGCGGAATCGTTCAGCAAAATAAATTCCGCCAAGAACCCAGTCATCCCGCATTGCCAAGTATCCCATTTTCCTCTACAATACCTCTTCGTAATGCTGGGCCATAAGCGCCCGCGGTGGAGGTCTATGACAGACAAAATTGTCGTTCGGGGCGCCAGAGAACACAACCTCAAAAACATCAATGTCGAGATCCCGCGCGATAAGCTGGTGGTTATCACCGGCCTATCCGGCTCGGGCAAATCCTCCCTGGCCTTTGACACCATCTACGCCGAAGGCCAGCGCCGCTATGTTGAATCACTCTCGGCCTACGCCCGCCAATTCCTCGGCCTGATGGAAAAACCCGACGTCGACCAAATCGACGGCCTCAGCCCCGCCATCTCCATCGACCAAAAATCCTC
>CAYOOH010000102.1:0-3846 GCA_964405545.1 uncultured Candidatus Saccharimonadales bacterium
GGAGCCGACGACAGGAATCGAACCCGCAACCTACAGTTTACAAAACTGTTGCTCTACCGTTGAGCCACGTCGGCGTAGCTTGAGGTATGGTATCAAGTTGGCGGCTTGTGATCAAGTTGGCGGCTGCGTTGCCGGACAGCTTGGGCTTGGTCTGTTTGGCCGGCTTGGCTGTAGGTGTCGGCTAGTAGTTCGAGGATACGGTGGGTAGGCTCGAGTTCGGCGGCCTTTTGGAGGGCGGTGGTGGCCTGGGGGAGGTTGTGGAGTTTGAGCCAGGCTTTGCCCAATCCGACGTAGCGCTGGGCAGCTGGCTCGAACATATTGGCTTTTTCGAGGGCAGCGATGGACTTGATGTAATTGCGATTGTCGTAATAGGCCAGTCCGAGGTTTTGGAATGTAGCTGCCGTAGGGTGCAGCCGAGTGGCAATTTCGAAACACTCGAGGGCGTCGGCCATATTCTTTTGAGTCGAGTAGATGATGCCCAGGTGTGTGTAGGCCGTACTGTTCTTGTGGTCGAGTTTCAGGATATTGAGATAGGCTTTTTCTGCTGCGAGCCATTTTTTTTCGCCAAACAGCCGGTCGGCATAGCCGGCCATTTGGGTAAGTTGCGGGCTGGTTTTGCGGGGAGCGAGCGAGGCAGTGGCGCCGACTTCAAGAGCAGCCAGTTGACGCCGGAGGGCCAGGAAGGCAGCGGCGATTAAGGCAAGCTCTAGCATGCTAGAGACTCACCATTAAAGACTCGAGAGCCACTCGTGGTGTAACGCTTGCGGTTAGTTGGCGGCGAAATTGTTCGAGGGCGGCTAGCTGGCGGCTAGGGGTGGGACCGACCGGGCCAGGAGCGGCACGGAGGCTTGTGGTAAGGTGGTTCTGAAGATACTGGCTCCATTGGGCAAGGTCGGCTTTGTTTGTGACAAGGCGGGCGGCTAGCTGGAGGCGCTCAAACAGCGATAGGCCGACGACAGCTTGGGCCGATTGCAAAAGTTCGAGCTGGGCGGCGGCCTGGGCCGACTGACTAGCTAGGGTGATGGCACGGCCGGGCGCGCCGGCAGCTATGGCTGCTAGTTGAGACGTCTGGACTGGCGTAAGGCCGGACTGTCGGCTGAGCAATTTGGTAATGGTTGGGCCGGGCAGGGTGGGGAAGAATATGTGTGTGGCGCGGGAGCGGACGGTGGTGAGCAAGGCGGCGGGCTGGTGGGTCACGAGGATAAAGAGAGTGTGGGCTGGTGGCTCTTCAATTATTTTTAGCAAGGCATTTTGAGCTTCTGTGGTTAGGAGGTGAGCGTTGTCGATGAGGACAACTCGACTGCCGGTGGCGTAGTAGGGACTGAGCGACAGGGTCTGGATGAGGCTGCGGATTTGGGTAATGGTAATGCTTGGTTTGTCCTGGGGTCCAATGTTGATGTAGTCGGGGTAAGCGCCACTTACTACGAGCTGGCAGTTAGCGCACAGCTGAGCTTGGTCGCCTTGACAATTGAGCCGGCGGACTAGCTCGGCGGCAATGGTAGCTTTGCCCACCCCCTGGGGTCCGTGAAAGAGGTAGGTGCCGGATTGACCGGTGGCGATAGCGGCCAGTTGGGTCCGGACACGATCGTGCATCAGGCTATCGAATGGAGTCATGAGGCTTGATCCTCGAGAGAACGCAAGACGGCGGCTAAATCGGCCGGTAGAGGGCTTGTGAGCTGGAGGTGTGTGCCGGAAGGAGCTATGAAGTCGAGGGCGGCCGCGTGCAAGAATTGGCGCTGAAGTCCTAGGGGGCGGCGGACCGGACCGTAGGTGGTGTCGCCGGCGATGGCATGGCCGAGGTGGGCAAAGTGAACCCGCAGCTGATGGGTGCGACCGGTGGTGGGACGGGCCTCAATGAGGCTATAGCCGGGATAGGTCGCGACGACGTTGTAGGAAGTGCTGGCGGACCGGCCGGCAGGTGTAACAGCCTGCCGTAGAGGGTTGGCGGAGTCACGACCGAGGGGTAGGTCAATGACAGCCTGGTCGGACTGAGGACGGCCGGTTACGAGCAGGGTATAGGTCTTGCGGATGGTGTGGTGGCGGAATTGGTCTTGGAGGGCGGCCTTGGCGGCAGCTGTTTTGGCAATGATGAGTAGGCCCGAGGTGTCGCGGTCGAGACGGTGAACGATTCCGGGCCGGTCGGGGTCGGGGTCGGTGGTGTGGAGCAGCGCGAAATCGGCTACGGTGGCTACGGATTTAGAACCGGCCCCTGGGTGGGTGGCTAGGCCGGCGGGCTTATCGATTACGAGCAGATCGTCGTCCTGGTAGATGATGGGAAGGTCGGGCGCGGCGGGGCGAGAAGGCGAGCTCGGTTCACTCTGGTCAACGGTGAGGTGGTCGCCTGCCTGGACCTGGTAGCTGGGTCGCTCGTGGAGGTCATTCACTGTTACGGCTTGACGCTTGATAAGCGCCTGGGCCTGACTACGTGTTAGCCCTAGCTCGGCAGCCAGATACACATCGAGCCGCTGGAGGGCGGCTCGAGCGCTGATGATCAGACGCTTGGTCACCTGATGAGCTCCGAGGCGCTTGTGAGGTCGCGTTTGGACCCGAGTATGATGAGCCGGTCGCCCGGATAGATAAGCTCTTGTCCTGTGGGCCTGACTCGACTAGAGCCGTCGACGCCGTTAATGGCGATAACGGTGGCGCCGACTTCGCCTTCGGCTAGGGTCTTGCCGAGTCGATGGCCGGCCAGCCGCGAGTGCTCCCCTACCACCATTTCTTCGACTTCGAGCTCGGCGGCGCCGTTTTTGGATAGTACGTCCATGTAGTCAACGACATTGGGCCGGAGCGCCATGGAGGCCATATGGTAGCCGCCGATTTGATAAGGCAGCGCCACGCGGTTAGCCCCAGCCCGGTGAAGCTTGACTTCGTTCTCGGCCCGATTAGCGCGGGCGACAATGTAGAGGTCGGGATTAAGCGATCGGGCGGCCAGAGTCACAAACAAGTTGAGGGAGTCCTCGCCCAGGCAGGCCACGAGACCGGTGGCTTTGTCGATGCCGACTTGTTCTAGCGTTTCCTCGGCCGTAGAGTCGAGCGGCAAGGCCATGTAGCCTTTGGCCAACGCCTCGTCTACTTTGGCGGGGTCTCGGTCCAGGCCGATAAAGGCTACACCCTCGTGGTACATTTCGGCGGCGACTTGAGCGCCGACTCGACCGAGTCCACAGATGATGTAGTGGTCTTTTAGTTTACTAAGTCGAGATTTCACGCGCAGCTTTCGTACATTATCACTTAGTCCCATCATATATTCGGCGAGCCACTTAAGTAAATAAGCGATGAACCCAAGGCTGGCTAGGATAAGGATAATGACGAGGGTTTGGGGAATGGCGCCACGGACACCGGTGTGGTCGTAATGGGTGAGGAGGATGATGAGGGTTTCGTAGAGCGCCTCACCAAAAGGGAAGCCGCCGAATTGGTGGAAACCGATGGTACCGATGAGTATCAAGATAGCAGCGGCCAGCAGTAGGCGTTGGATGGTGCGGGAGTTGTGGCCGTTCATGAAAGCTATTATAGCGCTTGTGGTTGGGTGGGGTGAAGCCGTGATACACAAAAGCCCGGCTTATGAGCCGGGCTGGCTCCGGGACCACGAATGGATCGTGGCCCCGGAGCGCAGATGTTTAGGCCGCGATGAGTTCCGGAGCGGCGGCCTTGGCGGTGGCGGCGGCGCGGGCTGCCTTGCGGCTGGTCAGCACCTCGGAACGCTGCTTGGCAGCGGCGGTGAGTCGGGCATGGACCGCAGCCCGGCACTTGGTACTGGCCCGCTGACCGCTTCGGCTTCCGCCTCGGGCGGCCCGGTCCTTGGACATCTGAGTTGCCATGAGGGGTACCCCATTTCAGATCGAAGCATTG
>CAYOOH010000103.1:0-3756 GCA_964405545.1 uncultured Candidatus Saccharimonadales bacterium
ATGTTTCAGTTCACAGCGTACCCTCCTACTATCCTATAGATTCAGATAGTGGTAATGCAGTATAACCTGCACTGGGTTGCCCCATTCGGAAATCCCCGGGTCAAAGCTTGATTGACAGCTCACCGAGGCTTATCGCAGCCTTCTACGTCCTTCATCGGTACTTTACGTCAAGGCATCCTTCATGTGCCCTTAAGTAACTTCCTTACATTGTTTGACTAGCAATTTGTAACTGCTAGTGCAATCGAACCATTTACAGGTTCGATGAAATTGTTTGTAGATCTCACGCCTTGCGGCGCTCGACCTTACCCATTCATATTCAATTCTCAAAAAAACTACTCCGCGAATCCCTATCGATTCTACGGAGCCCGCATAAGTATCAGTAACAACCGTTGCCTAGGCGAAATCTCCGCTCAGTCTCTGTTGTCTACTCATGCAAGCCCTCGAAGTAACTCATACAAGATAGCAGACGCCTTAACAGCGGTCAATAGGTCAAGGCAATAAAAAAATCCCCAAAAATGGGGAAACCCGCCGGGAGGTCCCGGCGGGCTCGTCCTGATCACCTGACTAGCAGGCGGGTGGTCAGACGAAGACCACCACTCCACTTGGGTCGACCATGTACCTGCGTCCCACCTCGCCCTGGTGTGGGTAGGCGCGGACAGCGACGGGGTCCTGAGCGGGCCGACGACGCTGGGAACCGAAGTCCCTCTGCAGTTGGTCATTCGAAGCGAGCACCATGATGTACCCCCTTGGGGTTTTGGGATAGGACGTCTATATTTCAAGACGCAAACATATTAGCACAAATGATACAAAAAGTCAATACCCAAAACTCCTCCGCCCTCCCCAGCACTCCCTTTTTCCCTTGCAAATAACCAAAAACTGTTATACAAATACGTCGCGGTTTGCTGCATATTCGGCAAGCCAAGCACACTACCAATCCACCTCCGATTGTTAGAATTGGAGATAGCCGCATGGCACAGAGCCTCGCTTCCCGACCTAGGGGCATCACAGCACCCAGGCCACCTCTCCTTCCCGGCGCCCATCTACGGCTTGTCACCAGAACCATACATGGACCTCGAGAGCTAAAACTGGTGCGACTTCTCAGCCCCTTCCCCAAGTACGGTTCACCCAACGAGACTCAGCCGGTCGTAATTACACGATCACCGCTTTATAGGATCTGGACTCCAGTCTTTCTGCTCCTCTTGGGCGGCCTCGGATTGCCAGTGACGCTCATGATCAAGGGCTGGTGGTTCCTGCCCATCTGGGCAGCGCTGATTCCGCTCGGATCGGGACTGCTCTTCCTCCTGCGTCGCTACACCCGGTGGTTCACCACCATCTGGATCATCACCCCAACCGGTCTGTATATCCGCAGTGGCTTCTTTAGGGTCAAGGAAACACCCATTGACCCTAACGACATCACCGGCGTTCAACCTTCCCGGCCGGGGTTCTCTGGCACCTTCTTCAATATTGGAGACATTACCGTCTCGACCGCCGCCGGCCAGCGGATCCAGCTCACCGGCATCGGCCACTACAAGAGAGCTGTTGAACTACTAGGCGACCTCAACCGAGCTCCCCTGATGGCTGCCCAGCGATCTTCTATGTACGAAGAACAGCAAACCGCACTGATGCGCCAGATGGCTGAACGCGGTCAAGCGCCGAGCGGCATGCCCGCCGGCTACGATCACCTTGACATTCCCCCGCCACCTGGAGCTATCGAACACGCGCAGCAATACCGGCTGACCGACTACCAAGTGACCATGCTCCAAAAATACATCAACCGTGGCTGGACCTACGGCGCCATCTACAACTACTACAAAGAGACGTTTGGCGCAGACTACGCATTTACGATATCGCTCATGGTGGGCGATGCCATGATGGAAGGCCGACTCCAGTCAGACCCCAATTTCCACTTCCATACCACTCCCGAACAGGCAGCCATGGCACGGGCCGACACCCAGGAGCACCACTTCCCAGACCTTGGCCCCATCCAGGAAGAACCTCGGCTCCGACGTCGTCGGTGGGGGCGCCGCTAGCACCGTATCACGGACCACCTTGCAACAGTGCAAGGTGGTCCAATTTCATTTTTCCCGATCTAAAGACCCCCCGAAGCGGCTACACCCCCTCCCTAAACCTCCGTACCCCCGCCGTCCTCCACCACCCGCACCTCGCTGCCCACACTCTGGCCCGCCCTCGTCAATGCGCCAACATGAATCTCCATCCCAAACTCGCTCAAAACCGCATCATGCACCGGGATCGCCACCCTCGGCCTCACCGCCTTAATATAATCAATCCCCTCGCCAATCTTCATCCACGGCGCACCAACCGGCATCGCCAGCACTTCCACCGATCGGCCCGGCTCGGTCCACGCGTCACCCGGATAAAAGAACTTATTCGCGATCAAATACCCCATATCCGTCAAATCCGGCATCGACGAATGGATCACCGCGTGCAACTTGCCCATACCCTCCACCGACACCCCCACCACCTCAAACCGGTCACCGCCCCGCACTACCGTAGCCTGGGTTCCCTCCTTGGCTAGCACCGCCGCCGAATCCTCATCCACGTACACTTTAGCCTCCGGATTGGCCTCTAGCAGCGCCTCAAACCGACCCACATCCAAGTGGTCCTGATGCTGATGAGTAATAAGTACTGCATCCAAATCTCGCAAGCCCTCAAAACCCCGTGACCACACCCCAGGATCAATCAAAATCCGCGCCTGACCCTCTTCAATCAATAAGCAAGCATGTCCAAATTTCGAAATCTTCATCGCTCTCTCCTCTGATTCCAGTTTCCCCCACCCGTCCATCCGCCGCAAGCAAAAAGCGCCACAACGACACAGCCCGCCCAGACGCGAGGTCCGGGCGGGCAATCAAAAGAACTTCACGACATCGGCCACTCCGGCCCTCGTGCAACCGTATGGCCGGAATCGTCCACCACAATCCGTTTCTGGTCGATCAGCCACTGAACAAAACCCTGAGCCAGCTGCCGCAAACGCTCAGCTCGCTCAACCGGAATACGCTCACGGGTCTGCTCAATCTTAATATTCAGGGCTCGCAACGCAGCCTGAGCCTTATCGATCGCCGGCCACTCAGTGTAAAGACCGCTAACCTGTCTGAGTCCCTGACGGTCATGTTCTAATTGGAGCAACTGGCGCTCAGCCTCAACCTGCAAACACGGTGCCGTAGGTGGCAAATCACGAAAGAACTCCCAACACACCAACACCAGATCCGCGACCGACGTTCCGCTATGCAAGCGGTCGCCGACCAAACGACGAAGCCGGACGCGCTGGCCAGGCAAGAGGCCCTCAAACGCACGTGAAGCCTCACTTACGGCAACATTCATAATGTGCCGCTCCCTTCTGTGGAGACGCCGGTCAATACCAAACAACGCGGTGAGGGGAAACCCTCTGGATAATCATTATACAAGCTTGCGGTACTTCTGTCAAAGTCACCTATCTCGGCTCTACCTATCTCTATTTAGGACCGCCATCAACCTCTTGCGGTAAGGCTTGCCCCGCCCCCCACTTTATGCTTAAATACCAAAGTTATCGTACGATCCAAATACACACTATTCGTGCATCCATGAGGCCCACATGGGGGGCTCGTAGCTCAGCTGGTTAGAGCGCGTCACTGATAATGACGAGGTCGCAGGTTCGAGTCCTGCCGAGCCCACCATGTGGGCCTCATCGCACACCGCAAATCCCCCGGGGATGTAGCTCAGTTGGTAGAGCGCCTGCTTTGCAAGCAGGATGTCGCAGGT
>CAYOOH010000104.1:0-3712 GCA_964405545.1 uncultured Candidatus Saccharimonadales bacterium
TTTGCTCGCATCAATACCGTCCCCTCGACGAGCCCCAGCTCCAAAAAGCTGCCCAAGCCCAGGGCTACCGCGGCCATCTCATCGTCGCCGCCGACCTCATGAAGCTGCCACTAAAATAATCATCACCCAAAAGAAAATCGCCCGCCCGCCCCTCAAAAAACAAGCGGCAAGCGGGCAATCCGGGACAATGTCAGACCGGCGCTGTCTCGCGCCGGAACGTCACCCGTCCACCATTCCACTCGAACGTCATCGTCGAGGTGGCCGGAGTGGTGGTGACGGTAATCCACCAGCCTTCCTCACAAGGCAGACGGTAGATCAGGCCTTCCGGTCCGGACATTTCAATTACCAAGTCGCGTTCGTCAACCCGGGCTACTTCAACTTCAGCTCGTACCAGGCGCCGGGGCGTCCCATTGTTGCAGCGCCCATCGCCTTCGATGACAAAAAAGCCCCCGCGGCGGAACCACTGCCCCAGCCGCTCGGCTAGAACCTGAGCACCGCCGGCCGTAACCTTGATCTTTCCGTTCATATCAATCATCCCATCCGGTAGAGATCATTTATTGGCCGAAGCCAGAAATATCATACAATATTAACAGAAAAATTACCACATACCCGCCAGCACTACCTCAAAGGCGAACTTTAAGCCGCTGCCCCGTCAGCTCGACCGATCGCTTATAAACCCACGCCTGCTGTTCCAAGGCGCGTCGGCCCTTATCCGTTACGCTATAAATTCGCACGCGTCCCTACCTGCCCATCTCGCTGATCAGGCTTGCCTTGTCCATTGCTCCCGAATAGCCGCTCCAGACAGCGGCTTCTGAGCCAAGGCCAGGAGTATAAAATATTTGATTGATTCCAAGAGAACGCTCATATCAAGACACCTTACCGAAATTCGGTGATACAGCCAAGTAATTCCCCTCGAGATCTCATCATTACACCGAAATTCGGTGAGCATAGCTGACGAGGCCCTCAGTATCAAGATCCCTCCCTCCCGATAGAACATAAGCCACCTGCAGTCGAGGACTGTTTGAGCATAAGCGAGTTCCGCAGACAAACGGGGCTTATGTTCGAGAGGGAAGTGAGTGGGAGGTTTTCAAGACTGAAGTACGAGGCCATTCCCCAACCCAAATAAATGACAAAACTCCCCACAGTGCCGTACAATTGCAGGCATCATGCCGCAACCCGATCACAAATACGATCCTCGCACCCTCGAACCCAAGTGGCAGCAGGTGTGGGCCGATACCAACCTCTACGCCGCCGTCACCGGTGACAAGACTCGCCCCAAGTATTTCATGCTGACCGAGTTTCCCTACCCGAGCGGAGACGGCCTCCACGCCGGCCACGCCCGCGAGTACACGCTGGGGGACGTCATCGCCCGCCACAAGCGTATGCAAGGCTACAACGTGCTCTACCCCATGGGCTACGACGCCTTTGGTCTACCGACCGAAAATTACGCCATCAAGCATAAAATCCGTCCCCAGGACGCCACCGCCCAAAACACCGCCAACTTCCGCAAGCAGTTCGACGCCCTCGGCTACTCCATTGACTGGTCGCGCCAGGTCAACACCACCGACCCCAGTTACTACAAATGGACCCAATGGCTGTTCCTCAAATTTCTCGAGCAAGACCTAGCCTACCAAGCCGAAATGGCCATTAACTGGTGTCCAAAAGAACGCACCGGCCTGGCCAACGAAGAGGTAGTCAACGGCCTCCACGAGCGCTGCGGCACGCCCGTCGAAAAAAAACTCCTCAAACAATGGATGCTTCGCATCACCGACTACGCCGACCGCCTGATCGACGGCCTGGCCACCGTCGACTACCCCTCTCGCATCGCCGACCAGCAAATCAACTGGATCGGCCGCTCCGAAGGCGCTGAAATCACCTGGAAATTGCGCGGCCTCGCCAGTCAAGACGACGACAAACACTCTGTCACCGTCTACACCACCCGCCCCGACACCCTGGCCGGCGCCACCTTCCTGGTGATCTCACCCGAAGTCGGCCAAAAATGGCTCGATGGCGGCTGGAAGGCCGACAAACCGGTGCGCGATTACATCAACCAGGCCCTGCGCATGTCCGAACTCCAGCGCCAGGAAGACAAAACTAAAACCGGCGTCGATACTGGCATTAAGGCCGTCCATCCCCTCACCAAGGCCGAAATCCCGGTCTGGGTGGCCGACTACGTGTTGGGCTCATACGGCACCGGCGCCATCATGGCCGTCCCCGCCCACGACGAGCGCGACGGCGAATTTGCCCGAGTCTTCGACCTCCCCATCACCGCCGTGGTCGAGCCCGTCACTGGCACCCCTCACCCCGACGAGCACGAAAAAGACGCCATCGTCGCCGTGGTCCGCAACCCGCGCACCGGCCAAATCCTCATGCTCGACTGGGGTCCTCGCCAGGCCAACTGGGGCGGCATGCTGTTCGTGGGTGGGGGAGTGGAGCCCGGCGAAACCGACCTGGTTGCCACAGCTCAGCGCGAAATCGCCGAAGAAACCGGCTATCGCCATCTCAAATTCATTCGTCAGACCCCGGTCCGCGTCCACAACCACTACTTCTCCAACGTCAAACGCCGTCACGATCTGGCCCACATGACCGGCCTGCTCTTCGAGCTCCAGTCCGATCATCAGGACCCTACCGCACTCGACGACGGCGAAAAAGACAAATTCACCCTTAAGTGGATCCCTGAGCAACAGATTATGCAAACCGTCAGCGACGACGGCCACCGCCTCATCTACCAAGCCCTCAACGGCACCCTCGAATACACCGGTTACGGTCCGCTCGCAAATTCCGGCCCCTACAACGGCCTGTCTGGCACCGAGGCCAAGCGCGCCGTCATCGCCGCCCTCGAGGCCAAAGGCGCCGGTCGTCCCGCCACCAAGTACAAGCTCCGCGACTGGATTTTCTCTCGCCAACACTACTGGGGCGAGCCCATCCCGGTTATCCACTGCCCAAAAGACGGCATCGTCCCCGTACCCGACGACCAGCTCCCCGTCACTCTGCCCGACATCGAGCACTACGAGCCGACCGACACCGGCGAATCCCCCCTAGCTGCCATCACCGATTGGGTCAATACAACCTGCCCCCGCTGCGGCGGTCCGGCTAAGCGCGAGACCGACACCATGCCCAACTGGGCCGGCTCCTCTTGGTACTGGTTGCGCTACATGGACCCCGACAACACCACTGAGTTCGCCTCCCGCCCCGCCCTCGACTACTGGGGCGCCGTCGACCTCTATCTGGGCGGTATGGAGCACACCACCCTTCACCTCCTCTACTCCCGTTTCTGGCACCAATTCCTCTACGACCAAAAACTCGTTCCCACACCCGAGCCCTATGCTGCTCGCCGCGGCCAGGGCATCGTCCTGGCGCCCGACGGCCGCAAAATGTCCAAATCCATCGGCAACGTCATTAACCCCACCGACATCATTCACCAATACGGCGCCGATGCCTTCCGCCTCTACATCATGTTCATGGCCCCTTACGACGAAACCCCCCCCTGGTCAGAGGAGCGCCTAAACGGCGTGTCGCGTTTTGTCTACCGCGTTTGGACCCTAGCCCAAGACCTCATCGCTGCCCACGGTCAAACCCCCGCCACCGCCGAGCCCGATGGCGTCCTTGCCACTGCCATTGACCGGGCCGTTCATAAGACCATCAAAAAAATCCATATATCGGAAGAGCGTCGTGGAGCGAAAGATTGTACGTCCGGGTGTACAACTCGCTG
>CAYOOH010000105.1:0-3702 GCA_964405545.1 uncultured Candidatus Saccharimonadales bacterium
GTTGCCCCCACTTGATTTTGAGTCAAGCGTGTCTACCATTCCACCACAGCGGCAAGTTCCATATTATAATAGATCGGTTAGGGCAGTTAGCCCAAACACGTAACTCAGATTATCATGTTTAAGAAACAGTGAACAGACACTATGGCCTCTGGCTCCGATACTCTCCATATTAGCTCGCTCCGGCTCAACAAAGACTACCCCATAGCCGACCTACCCCCTGACCCGGTCAACCACCCCGAGGCCGCCGCGGCTGCACGCGCCCGGATCGCCGCCATCAATACCCACCCGTTACCCCATCCCGAATCGGTCCCGGCCGCACCCACCGCTGACCTCATTCTAGATAAACCAACGCTGGCCCGCCGCCTCGAGCAAGCCCCCCTCGTAGCCGCACCCCCCATTCCCTCGGCCCTCAAGCCCATCCTAACCGCCGTCGGCGTCTTTTTGCTCATACTGCTGGTCTTTAAATCTCCCGTCATTATCAGCCAGCTCAAGTACGCCCTCACCACCCCGCCCGCTGCCCCCAGCTCCTCCAATACGCCGGCTCTGGAGGCAGTACCGGCCGCCAGCACCATTACCATTCCCAAAATCAATGTCCAGGCTCCAGTCCAGTACATCGCTAGCAACAAAGAAGCTGACATTCAAAAAGCCCTCGAGGACGGCGTTGTCCACTACGCCTCCACGGCCGTTCCAGGCGCACCGGGAAACGTTGCCATCTTTGGTCACTCCTCAAACGACTGGTGGGAACCGGGCAACTACAAATTTGTTTTTGTCCTGCTCGACAAACTCAGCCCCGGCGACCAGGTTACCCTTGATTATCATTCCAAGCGCTACACCTACGAAGTCACCGGCAGCCGGGTAGTCGACCCCACCGAGGTTAGCGTCCTCTATCCGACCAAAGACCCCACTCTCACCATCATCACCTGCAGTCCTCCCGGCACCTCCCTCCGACGCCTGGTTGTCACCGCCAGACAAACAAACCCCGCCGCCAGCCAAGTGGCCGCCACCACCCCAACCACCACTCCCAATCCCGAGCTCAGCCTGCCCAGCTCAGCTCCCAGTTTCTTTCAGCAAGTTAAGGACGCCTGGCAGGGGATTACCAAAGGCTTTAGCTCACTGTTCGGCGGCGACACCAGCTCCAACTCACCAACCTCAACTGGCACCGGCCAACTCCCGGCCATAAAATAGATCAAATCGCGGACTAAGGCCTAATCTCCATTTGCTCGAACCAGACCGCCCCTTTTGTTCCTGGTCGCAATACCACCAGCGACTTAAAATCCGCTGTCCGGTAGGCCAGCACCTCACCCGCCACCGCCCCCAGATCCAGCCGGTTGGCGCCGTCAAACTCACACCAATACAACCGCCCATCCCGCGTCACCAACATATGGAAATTATCAAACCACGTTAGTCCGGTCAGCTTACCCGGCTGGTCGGTCGCGCTATACAGCACCGACGACCCGCCAATCGCCGACGCCTCCAAGTCATACGTCACCATCATGGTAGGCGCAGTAAACACCAAAAAATGCCCGTCCGGCGAAAAACTAACTCCCGTCACCCCCCGCGCCAACGTCTTTGCGATCGACGCATTGCCAAACAAATCAGTATACAGCGTTCCCACACCGGTACTAGCAGGCACCACCGCCACCTCCTCGGACCCGCGATAATTCCCGTAACTCAAGGCGTAACTGTCGCTCGCCACCAACGCCTGGATCAGCTCCTGCTTGCGACCACGACTATCCAGACTCCACAACGACTGTCCCGTATCAAGCCGTTGAACATACAAAATCCGATCCGTCGACGCCACATAAAACTGACTAACTCGATCAGCCAAGACGCCTGACACCTTTTGCTCACCCACATCCAGCTTGCGTAAGCCCTCGGGCGAAATCCAATACAGCTGCCGCCAGTTCGAAGCCGAGAACACCAGGCCCGCAAACTCAAACCCATACTGGGCCGTCAAATTAATCGGCTCCCCGCCGCTAGCCGCCGCCAGCCGCTGCACCAACTTCCCATCAACCATCGAACTAATCAATAAATGAGATGCGTCATCCGACCAAGTCACTGCCGTCACCGTCTCGACGCCCGTCGACCCGCTAGCGGCCTTAGGCGTATACAAAGTCACAGCCGACGATCCGTCCAAATTCAAGGTATAAACGGCCGGCGCCGCGCCAGTCGTCACATAGGCTAAATGCCGGTGATCCTTGGACACCGCCTGAGCCACCACCGACGCCGCCGGCCGATCCAGCACCTTGGTGACCGGATGGTCCGGCACCAAGATAGCATAGCGGGCTAAGCTCACCTGACCGGCAATCACTTCAAACGTCTTCTGCCACGACCGATAGCCATCGCGCGACAGCCCAAAACTATGCATCCCCACCTTCCAGGCCGCCTGGTAGGGCGTCTTCTTGCCCACGTCCCGACCACCTTCCGATACCTCCACGCCACTCGGTACCGACGCCAGAATCACGTGTCCCTTCTGAATGATCTTTTTGGCCGCAAAATCATAAGCGTAATCATTACCATACGCCACCAATGCCACCGTAACCCCAATCACGAGGAGCGTGGCAACCAAATATCCGACCAAAGTAAGTAAACGACGCAGCATAAGATTTTAATCTACGATGCAGTATACCAGAAACGGTCCGACAGAAAACTCACCCGAGCCGTCATACAAAAAATCGGCCATGAGCGCCCGAACAACGAATGTTCGAGTCAACATATTATTAATATGTATGGAGATGATGGTCAATTTCCATATCTAAAGAATGCTCGTCTTTTGCTCTCGCCAACCCTATACTAATCATATGCTATCCTTCTCCAAGCGCATCGCTATCGACCTCGGCACCGCCAATGTCCTCGTCTACGTCCCCAAACGCGGCATCGTCATCAACGAGCCCAGCGTCGTGGCCATCGACGACACCAACAAAATCGTTGCCATCGGCGCCGAGGCCAAGGAAATGCTCGGTCGCACCCCCGACTCCATCACCGCCTCCCGGCCTTTGCGCGACGGCGTCATTGCCGACTACCGGATTACATCGGCCATGATCCGCCACTACATCGCCAAAGTCTCGGGGGGTTGGCGCCTCAGCCGCCCAGACGTCATGGTCTGTGTGCCGGCCGGCGCCACCTCGACCGAGCGCCGGGCCGTCATTGACGCAACCCTTGCCGCCGGCGCCCGGGCCGCCTACATCATCCGCGAGCCCGTGGCCGCCGCTATCGGCGCCGGCATTCCCATCGCCTCCGCCGCCGGCAACATGGTCGTTGACATCGGCGGCGGCACCACCGAGATCGCCATCCTCTCGCTCGGCGGCGTGGTTGCCCAACACAGCATTCGGGTCGGCGGCAACCGGTTTGACACCGCCATTATGGACTATGTCCGCCGCACCTACGGCCTGGCTATCGGCGACCGTACCGCCGAAATCATCAAACAACAGCTCGGCACCGCCCTCATGCTCACCCGTGACAAAACCATGGAAATCCGCGGCCGCGACATCATCCAAGGCCTGCCCAAGACCATCACCATCCGGGCTAACGAAATCTCGGGCGCCCTCCAAGACGAGCTCGAGAAAATTCTCCAAGCCATCCGCGTTGTCCTCGAACAAACCCCACCCGAGCTCAGCTCCGACATTATCGACCGCGGCATGGTCCTAACCGGCGGGGGAGCGCTCCTCCAAAACCTCGACAAAATGCTCACCCAAGTCACCG
>CAYOOH010000106.1:0-3670 GCA_964405545.1 uncultured Candidatus Saccharimonadales bacterium
TTGGTGAGGAGGCTGGCTAAGTCCCCTGCCCGCTCGATGGCCGGGCCGGAGGTGATGCGGATGTTGGCGCCCATTTCGTGGGCAATGACGCCAGCCATGGTGGTTTTGCCGAGACCGGGCGGGCCGTAAAGCAGGACGTGGTCGATAGGTTCGGCACGGACTTTGGCGGCGTCGATGGCCATTTGGAGGTTTTGCTTGAGCAGGGGCTGGCCGACGTAGGAGGCAAAGGTGCGGGGTCGGAGGGTTTCGCCCAGAACCGCTTCTTCGGCGGCGTCGGGGGTTGCGGGGGTGTCGGGGTTGACGATGCGCTCAATCATGTATGTATTGTATCAGGCGAGCCGGTAGGTGGTCTCGAGGTAGCGGGCTCGGTTTTGACGGCTGAGTAATGATTGTATTGGTATGGCCCTAGGTTAGTGGATGAGAGCGACATGTTTACTCTTCTTGAAGGGTAATATATGAACTACCTTATCTGATTGTACCGAATATTGGCCGAACATGCAAAGGTTAGGATGAGGACCCGGAACTGTGGAGCTCCGGGTCCAGCAGACTACCATGCAACGTTTGCTAATTGTTCCAGACGATCAGGTGGGCGACAAAGGAGTGGTCGGATTGGTCGTCGGTAACCTTGATGTAGCCCAGCCGGCCGCCTGAGGTCTTGAAGCAGAAGGTTTGGCCGCTGTCGTAGACGCTATTGGTCTTAATGGCCTGGCGACAGTTGACATGGAGCTGCTCGATGTTACCGGAACTGACGGTGTAGGCGTTGGGGGCGTTGATGGCCTCGAGCGTGTCAGAGGCGACTTCGCCCCAGTAGTGGTACAGATCGTAATCATTGCCGCTTAGACCCTGCTGATCGGTAATGATAGCGACTGGATTCTTATCCACATCGACGGCGGCGTTGCGCGGGATGACCAGGTTGGTCTCGACGAAGATGGCCGAGGCGGCGGTGGGACTACTGGAGGTAGTGACGGTGGCGCCTGAGCTGGAGCCGGCGGTGTTGGTGTCGGAGGTGTGGCCTGTAGTGGTGGCGGCATTGTCGGCTGTACTGCTGCCGGGCAAGTGAGTGGCCTGCCAGAGGTTGCCCAAGGCCAGCAATATCGCGAGCGAAAGCAGGACAAAGCTGGCTATTTTCCAGTGCTTTTCCCACATTAGGTAGCCGACAAAGCCAAAGGCGGCCAGGGCGGCCAGACCCAGCCAGAGCAGCTGGCCAAGCCGGAGGGTTTGGACAAAGCCGACCACGGTCACGATACTGGCCATAATGCCAAGGATCTTGTCGATCGTGCTGCCGCCAGTGCGATGCGGCGTTGACCCCTGAGGTTGATTCTGGCGCACCAGTTTTCCTTCCGTGCTTGGGTAAATTAATAACGGACAGAATGATAATATCATTCGTTTCGAGCACCGCAAACCCTGCTCCAGGAGGGGGGCTCGTACAAATTAGCGGCCCGGGATATGAATCCCGGGCCGCTGGGCGGTGCTATCGCCTTACTGGAGTGATGGTGACCTTATCTCCATTTTCGCGTGTGATCCGGATCGACCCATCACTTGCGGGGTGGATGGTATCCCCATTTTGGAAGCCGATTCTGGCAGCCGACCCGCTAGCGACGCGTCCAGTCAGTACGTAGCTTCCCGGTGTGGCGGGTAGAACGGCAGTCACCCTGAGATCAAATGACTCGTCAGCACCAGCGGCGGTGACGAGACGAACGCGGACGATCGGCTCAGGAGTAGGCTCGGAGTCGAGGTTGAGGAGACCAGCGAGCAGCTCGTGGAGGTCCCGTCTATGACGGGCCGTGAGTACTGTGTCTCTGCCAACCCGGATTTTCGTCATGTTCTCTCCTTGGTAGTGGGAGCTGTTGTTCTATTTTAACATATTACTTGGCTATTGCAATGATCTCTTAGATAACGTGAGTGGGGTCCCAGCAGGTGCGGAGGTCGGACTCGAGAGAGCCAATTTGGCCCATGTCGGCGGCGTCGAGCGAGAAATCGTAGACGTCGAAGTTGGAGGCGATACGGTCGGGGTGCTCAGACTTGGGCAGGGGGACGGTACCGATCTCCAGGCACCAACGGATCATGATTTGGGCCGGGGTCTTGTGGTGCTTGGCGGCGATTTGAGCCAGGATAGGATTGTCGAGGCCTTGGCCGTGGGCCAGCGGCGAGTAGGCTTCGACAACGATGCCGTGGTCGTGGCAGTATTTGATCAGGTCGGGCTGCTGAAGGAAGACGTGGAGTTCGACTTGGTTGACGGCTGGTTTGATTTGACAATGAGCCAGGAGCTCCTCGAGGTGCTTGATGGTGTAATTGCTAACGCCAATGGCTTTGGCCTGGCCAGAGTTGTAGAGCGCTTCCATTTTGGGCCAAGCGCTCTGGCGACGGAGGGTGACGGGGAAGTGGAGCAGAAGAAGATCAACGTAGTCGGTCTGAAGGTGAGCCAAGGAGTGCTCGAAGCTGCCGGCGACGTTGCCGAGGGTGATGTTCTCGACCTTGATCTTGGTAGTAATGAAGAGCTCGGATCGAGGGATGGAGCTTGCGGCGACAGCTTGGCCAACAAAGGCCTCGTTGCCGTAGGCTTGGGCGGTGTCGAGGTGGCGGTAGCCGGCGGCTAGAGCGGCGTTGACCGAGGCGATACAGGCGTCTTGGTCTCTGATCTTCCACAGTCCGAAGCCGATTGTGGGAATGGTGGAGCCGGTGGCGAGAGGGAGGGTTTTGTTCATGGTTGTATTATACGACTACTTAACCTGTTTGAGGGCGGCCTTGAGGCGAGCTTGGTCGTCGGTGAGATCCGAGGGGAGGGCGGCGACGGCTGTGGTAGCCTGGGCCGGGGTGTAGCCAAGGGCGACCAGGGCCTGGTAGGTGGGATCGGCGACGGGGGCCAGACCGGTGGCGCCCGCCTCGACTTTGCCTCGGAGGTCGAGGATGAGGCGAGAAGCGGTCTTGGGACCGACGCCGGTGATGCCTTTGAGCAGGGCGGGATCCCCGGCGGCAATGGCCTGGCGAAGGCGCGGTTCGCCGGCGGCCGACAGGACGGCCAGGGCGACTTTGGGGCCGACGCCGGTGACGCCGAGGAGCTGGGCGAAGAGTTGGCGAGCGGATAGGGCCGAGAAGCCATAGAGGTTGTGGGCGTCCTCGCGGATTTGTTCGTAAATGTAGAAACGCTGCTCGGTATTGAGACGAGCAGCTCCCCAGTCATGGGTGGTAACGAATAATTCGTAGCCCACCCCGCCGACATCAAGGATGAGGCTGAACTCGAGTTTTTCGGCCAGGCGGCCGCGCAAGCTGGCGATCATGGCGCTATCTTATCTGACCGGCGTGAGTGATGGCAATGGCCAGAGCATCGGCGGCGTCGTCGGGCCGGGGAATGGTGGAGAGTTTGAGGAGCGTGCGGACCATGGCTTGAATTTGAGGTTTTTTGGCGGCACCATAGCCGGTGACAGCCTGTTTGATTTGCATGGGGGTATATTCGGCGGGAATGAGGTGGGCTTGAGCCAGCGTTAGCAAGATGACGCCGCGAGCCTGACCCACGGATATGGCGGTCGTAACATTGGTGGCAAAGAAGAGGAGCTCGACGGCGGAAGTGTCGGGGCGGGTGTCGACAATGATCTGGGCTAGCTCAGTATGGAGGGTAACAAGCCGGTCGGGCATGGGCTGCTCCGGGGGGGTGGTAATAACTCCGGCGTCA
>CAYOOH010000107.1:0-3658 GCA_964405545.1 uncultured Candidatus Saccharimonadales bacterium
CGAGTTTTTGGATGTTAACTGAAAAACCGCGGGCTTTAAGGATGGTGCCTAAAGATGCCGCGGTGATGCCTTTTCCGAGTCCCGATAGGACCCCCCCTGTCACAAAGATGTATTTCGTTTGCCCCTGTTTTGCCATCGTCCCCACACGGCTCCTTTCAATCATCAACCCAGCCACCCGACTGCTCGGGAGCTGGGTTTGATGCCACTAATTGGTTTGTATGTTACCCGCATCTGGTTTCCGGCGCAAGCTTTTTTACTTGAGCATGTCCAGGGCGCGGTCGAGCTGGGGGTCCCGGCTGGCGTTGTAGTCGTCGGTGGTGAGCTTAACTTCGATGTCGGGCTTAATCCCCTCTTTGCCAATGTTTATGCCGCCCGGCGTGTACCAGTGTGCGATGGTGACCTTAAGCTGCGCGCCGTCTGATAGGTCCTTAATTTGCTGGACCGAACCCTTGCCGAAGCTCTTTTCGCCTTCCAGCTGGGCCGCGCCGTTGTCGTGGAGGGCGGCGGCCACAATCTCGGAGGCCGAAGCCGACCCGGCGTTAATGAGGACGACCGTGGGCAGGCCGATGAGCTGGCCGCCTGAGGTGGCCGAAAGCGTGCTGGTGGTCTTGCCGTTGGTGCGCTCCGACACTACGGTTTTGCCGGCGGGCAGGAATTGGCTGGCAACTGACACGCCGGCGTCCAGGTAGCCGCCCGGGTCGTTGCGCAGGTCCAGGATGACTTTGGTGGCGCCTTGGCCCTTGAGCTCGGTGGCGGCTTGGTTGACGAGGTCGGCGGTGTCGGGGCCAAATTGGGTGACGTTAATGTAGGCCACATTGCCGTTTTTTAGGCTCCACTTCACGCTGGGTACGGTAATGTTGTCGCGGGTGATGGTGACGTCGAACGGGTCCGGGATGCCACTGCGCACGAGCTTGAGCGTGACCTTGGTGTCCTTGTCGCCGCGAATTTTCGACACCGCGGTGTCGACCGACATGTTGGTGGTGTCTTCGCCATTGATCTTGGCGATGAGATCGCCGGCGCGCAACCCGGCCTTGGCGGCTGGGGTGTTGTCGATGGGGGCGATGATGGTGAGAATGTTGTTCTTGATGCCGATTTCGGCGCCAATGCCGGAGAGCTTGCCCGTGAGGTCGTCGGACAAGGTCTTGGCTTGCGTGGCGGTAAGGTAGACGGTGTAGGGGTCACCACCGGCGGCGATGAGGCCGGCTTTGGCGCCATCGAGTGCGGCTTGGGCCGAGAGTTTGCCGTCGAAGTTGCGCTGCATGAGGCCGTAGAGGTCGTTGAGGCTGGAGAAGTCGGCCTTGTTGTACCCCAGGCCGGGTAGTGAGACCTGGTTATGGAGGGCGTCTCCGGCGTAGAACGAACTAGCGATGATGAGGATGGCGGTGATGGCCGCGACGGCTGGGCTTACCTCGAACTTCTTTTTCAAATCTAACTTAATCAAGCGGGTAGGACCTTTCATTAGCTGTTGGTGTTAGCGGAAATGGATGAACGACAGGCCAGGGGTAACTTTAAGGTCCATTTCGCTGTAAAGGCCGTAGGGGCCGTGGGCGGTGGGCCACCAGTTGTATTGGCTCACATGCACCCAGCCGCCGCTTTCGATCGACTCAACGTACATGGCGTGCCCGACGCCGCCAATCATGTTGGCTCCGGCGATGGCCACGTCGCCCACCCGTGGGCTGCCGTCGACGGGGATGCCGGCGCGGATGGCGTTGCCCGGCCATTGGGTGGCGTTGCCCACGCCGCCCCAGTTGGGCATGGTGCGGCCGGAGGCGGCGACACGGTAGGCGGTGTAGGAGACGCATTCGCGGATGTACATGCCCCATTGGTCGCCAAAGGCGTCGGTTTCGTAGTTGCAGTACATCGCCGGGTAGCCGCCGCCGCACGCGCCGCCGAAGCTGAGGTTGCGGAAGGTGATGGAGCCGCTGCCGCTGGTGGCGCCGGCTAGTCTGGCAAACATGGCGGCTTGCGCGGCCCGGACGTTGTTGATCTGGGCGTTGCTGTTGCGCACCTGGGCGTCGGCTTGGGCGGCGTTTTGGGCGGCCAGCGCGGCTAGCTGGTTGGCCTGGGCTTGGGCGATGTCGAGCTGGGCCTTTTGGTCACGTTGGTCGGCGATGAGCTTAGTGAGCCGAGCTTGTTCGAGGTCAAGGGTGGCTTTGAGGTCCTGGATACTTACGAGGGTGGCTTGAATTTTGTCTTTGACCTTGTCCTGGTATTGCTGGCGGTCGAAGAAGCTGCTGAGGTTATGGCTGGAGGCGAGCATCTCAATAGGTGTCACGCCGGAGGTGAGGTACATCGACTTAATATTCTCGCCCAGGGTCGCCTTCTGAGCAGCCATTTTGGCTTGGGCGTCGGCAATTTGTGTGCTTACCCGGTCGTTTTGGGCTTGGTTTAGGCTAATCTGGGTTTGGATGGCGTAGATTTGGGCGTTAAGTTCGCGGACTTTTGAGAGGGCGTCGTTGGCCTGCGCGTGGAGGTTATTAGCCGCCTGTTGCTGCTGTGCCACCTGGGCCTGCAGAGCGTTGATCTGGTCGGTAAATTGATCGGCGTAAACGGGCGTGCTCAGCGAAAAAAAGACCGCCGCGATGCCGATGACCGCGATAGTCTTTTGGGTGATTGAGCTGTGAACTCGATTACGAATGAGTGGTGCCCCTCCAAGGTGCTTTCATAGTAATAGCGCGCCAGATATCTGTCAAACCGGCTATGGCTATTGACACATTATCGTGGGTATGGGCTTATTACAACTTCAGGTAGCGGCTCATGGCGAGCAAGCTGGAGAACGTGCCAATGCAGATGCCGATGAGGATTTCACCCATAATGATTAGCAACGGGTAGGAACGGAAGAAGTCGATAGTGCCTTGGACATCGATGTAGGCGCCAAGTTTGGGCCCGCCGCCGAGCAGCAGCGTGTAGGCTAGGACGCTGGCGATAAGGGCAGCGATGATGCCGTAGAGGGCGGCCTCGAACAGGAACGGGCCGCGGATGAACCATTTGGTAGCGCCAACTAGCTTCATGATCTCGATCTCGTCGCGGCGAGTGAAGATGGCCATGCGGATGGTGTTAAAGATAATGAGGGTGGAGATGATCAGAAACAGCACGCTGACGATGAGCCCGGTGTTTTTAAAGAAGTCGGAAAAGCGCACGATCTTATCGATGTTGGACTTGTTTTTGCCCGAGTAGCTGGGGGGTGAGGTAGGATCGAGCAGGTCTTTGTTTGCGGGCTGATTGACCACAGCGATGATGGAATCAAGGCGTTTGGGATCCTTGGCTTTGATCTGAAGCGAGGCGGGCAGAGGGTTTTCGGTTTCGCTGACGGCGCCTTGCAGTATGGGGTCGTTTGGATGTTGAGCGCGGTAGTCGGCTAAAGCGTCGGTCTTGGATTTGAAGCTGACGCTAGCAACATTGGGGTCGGTGGTGAGCTTGGCTCTAAAGGTGTTGATCTGGTCGGGGGTGACGGTGTCCTTGAGGTAGACGGAGACGTCGATTTTGTCCGTGACATTTTTGATGGTGGAAGTGAGGGCGGTGTTGGAGACAAAGGAAAACAGCACGATGGCTAGAGTGACGGTCATGACGGCGGTGGCAGCGGTGGATAGCCAGAGATTGCGCATAAAATTGCGCGTACCGGCCTGGAGAATGCGCCAAAGCTGCAACATTATTTGCC
>CAYOOH010000108.1:0-3582 GCA_964405545.1 uncultured Candidatus Saccharimonadales bacterium
TGACGGCGTTTGGGCCGCTGTATATTCTGGGGCTCATGGGGGCGACACGGCGGCTCGATCATTATGACCCGAGCATGGGTTGGCAGGGGCTGTTTATTGTGGCCGGGGTGGGGGTAGCGATTATTTGCGCGGGGATTGGGTTCCAGATTTTGCAAATGGTGGTGAGCGTGTGGCAGCGCAAGCAGACCCGCGACCTGACCGGCGACCCGTGGGACGGGCGGACGCTGGAGTGGTCGGTGGGATCGCCGCCGCCGGAGTATAATTTTGCGGCCTTGACGCCAGTGACGGAGCGCGACGCTTGGTGGGCGATAAAGCGGGCGCGTAGAGCTGGGGAGGATGTAATGGGGGCAGCGGCCGGGCGCGTGGAGGATGCGGGGACGGCGGCCGCGAGCGCCAGGAATGTGAGCGGCGGGCCGTACGAGAACATTGAGATGCCCAAGAATTCGGCTATGGGGCTGGTGATCGCAGGCGGAGCGTTCGCGGTTGGGTTTGGGATTATTTGGCATATTTGGTGGCTGGCCGTGGTGGGGCTGGTCGTGGTGGTGGGTGGGGCGATCAAGCGGACTTTCGAGACGGACAGCGAGTATGTGATACCGGCGGCCGAAGTGCGGAGGCTGGAGGGATGACAGAGGTGACAGCAGAAATAGCACGAGGCGAGGGAGAGATGCCGGGCCGGGCGGCGGCGGAGGGGGCGGCGATGGCGAAGGTGTCCGCGGTGGTGCGGGCGGACAGGGAGCAGGCCGAGGCGCGGTCCGACGACAAGACGAGGTTCGGGTTTTGGGTTTATCTGATGACGGACTGTTTGCTGTTTGCGACCTTGTTTGCGACCTATGTAGTGCTACATAATAATACTTTTGGCGGGCCGGGCGGACAGGAATTGTTTAGTCTGCCGTTTGTGCTGGCGGAGACGATGATTTTGCTAGCCAGCAGTTTTGGGGCCGGGATGGCGTTCCTGGCAGCCCAGCAGGGAGAGCGGCGGGTGGTGCTCGCGTGGCTTGGGGTGACGGCGGCGCTGGGGGTGGCGTTCTTGGGCCTGGAACTAAGCGAGTTTGGCAAACTGGTAGCCGAAGGAAATAGCTGGCAGCGGAGCGGATTTTTGTCGGCCTTCTTTACGCTGGTGGGGACACATGGGCTGCACATCGCGATCGGTCTGTTGTGGGTGGGGACGCTGGGCATACGGATAGCGTGGCGTGGTCTGGACCGGGGGATGGTACGCAAGCTGACGTCGTGGAGTTTGTTTTGGCACTTCGTGGACTTGGTTTGGATTTTTATCTTTACGGTGGTGTATATGATGGGGGTGTTATGAGTAGAGAGGGTAGCGGATCGGTGAGAGCGTATGCGGTCGGGTTGGTGGCGTCGGTGGTATTGACACTGGTGGCCTACGGGCTGACACGAGCGCATGTGGAGTCGGGGCATGCGGCACTTGCCCACTCGCTCTTGATTCCGGGGCTGCTGGGACTGGCGGTGGTGCAGTTTGGGCTGCAGCTGGTGTTTTTCTTGCACCTGGGACGGGAGGCACGGCCGCGATGGAACGTGACTGTGTTTGGGTTTATGGTGCTGGTGTTGGTTATTTTGGTGGTGGGAAGTCTGTGGATTATGGGGAACTTGAATTATCATATGCTGCCGGCGGGAACGAATGGAGCGATTATGCATGATGAGGGGATTCATTAGCGTGAGCCAAGCCGGGCCGGCCAAGATGGGGGCGGCTGGTGTACGGGGGACGATTCGGCGCTACTACTACTTGACAAAACCGGGCATTATTTACGGTAATGATATGACGGCGGCGGCCGGGTATCTGCTGGCGGCGCGGGGGCGGATAGACTGGGGGACGCTTGCGGCCATGCTTGTGGGACTGAGCCTGGTGATGGCGTCGGGCTGCGTCTTTAATAACGTGATGGATCGGGGTATTGACGCTAAAATGGCCCGAACTAAGAAGCGAGCGGTGGCGACGGGAGCGGTGGCGGTGGTGGCGGCGTTGGTGTACGGGACAGTGCTGGGGGTGGTGGGTTTTGGGATACTAGCGGCAGGCACAACGGCAGTAGCAACCGCGACCGCCGCGGTAGGCTGGGTGTCGTATGTGGTGCTGTATGGCTGGGCCAAGCGGCGGACGGTTCATAGCACGCTGGTTGGCAGCATAGCTGGAGCGGTGCCGCCGGTGGTAGGCTACACGGCAGTGACGGGGCGGCTGGATGTGGGGGCTTGGCTGGTGTTTGCGATTTTGGTAGCCTGGCAGATGCCGCATTTTTATGCAATTGCGATCCGGCGGCTGAGCGATTATCGGGCGGCGGGTTTGCCGGTGCTGCCGGTGGTGGCTGGGGTGCGGGCAGCAAAAATCCAGATTGTGGCCTATGTGGGACTGTTCGTGGTAGTGGCGGCGATACTAGCATTGGCTGGGTACACTGGGTATACGTATCTGGCGGTGGTGACGGCGGCGGGGATGGTGTGGCTGGGGCGGGCAATGGAGGGTTTGCGAGCCGGGATAGACGATGAGCAGTGGGCGCGGAAGCTGTTTGGTTTTTCGCTGCTGGTACTACTGACTCTAAGCGTCATGATGGGGCTTAACGCCTGGCTGCCCTGAAAGACAGGTTACTGCGGCAAGACCAGGTGCGGTATACTACGGCTATGATGTTAGTGATTCATATTATGGTGGCGGTTTTGAGCATGGTTTGGGCTAGTGTTGTATTGTGGCGGCCGACTGTTTTGGGATTGCGGATCAGTTGTGGACTGCTCGTCGGCATGACAGGAACAGGTGCCTGGTTGCTTATAGACAAGCCCGCTGTTATGGCCCATACATGCGTGACAGGATTGGTGTACGTGGGGCTGGTGGGGGCGTTAACGATTGGGGCTTGGCGGCGGCTGCGGACGGCCAGTATTAGCGGCGAGTAATGAGCATTGCTATGGCGGCCGATATGAGAGAGGTAACAACGGTTGCGGCTACGGTCGAAAACCAGAATCGGCCGCTTTTTAATATTCTATTGTCGTACTCTTTGCTGGCATACTTCATAACCAGCTCTTCAAACTCGACGGTTCCTGTGTAAGTTAAGATCATGGCGTTGATTTTGGCCTTGTAGCGATCATGCTGGAGGGCTTCGTAGATCTGATCGCCAATGGTCCCATCGAGAGAAATAGCAGGGACTTTTTCGGAGACTTGGCGGTTGGTATTTCCCATGCTAGCCTTCGACGGTGTGTTTTTTTTCGTTTGATTCTTTTACGTTTTCGAGAATCCCGATGGCATATTTAATAACTTCGTAGGGATCTTCGCTCTGAATCTTTAGGAAAGCCCCAAGGTCACGTAGCTGCTGGAGCGATCCGTTGCTAAATTCGACAACGAGTTTTTCGCTGACGGTACCATCGTCTTTGGGGGTTTCTTCTATATGTGATTCTGTTGGCATGGTCTTATTGTATCGGATTTAGGAGGGTTTGACAGCTTAAGCAGTATGGCTTACTTGGTGGGCTTGGGTTTGTCCGCTGCCCCAGAGGTGGCCGGCGTGGCCTTGGCGGGAGGCGCGGAAGGGGCGGCGTCGGCGTCGGCCTTGAGGGGAATGATGAAACCAAAGGTACTGCCCTTGCCCAGCTCGGACT
>CAYOOH010000109.1:0-3516 GCA_964405545.1 uncultured Candidatus Saccharimonadales bacterium
GGCCCCAGGTGGATGAGGCCGAGCACCCGCTCGCCCTCGGGCACGCCCATCGCCTCGCGGCCCGGCGCGGTGCGCAGCACGCCCGGGGTCCGCCAGTAGGAGGCGAGGCCACGTTCGGTCGCCCCGAGCAGTACGAGCGTGATCGCAAGCTGGCAGAAGATCGTTGGCTGAAGAACATGCGTCAATACCTCGGTGTGTACGACGCCGATGTGCAGTTGGCGATACCCAAGGACAAGTCGAGCGCGTACCCGAAGTTGACGCGGGTCAAGTGCGTGTCGATGCTGTCGCGGCTGATGAACCTGCTGTTCTCTGGTGGGGCCAAGAACTGGGGCTGTGCGGCGTCGCCAGTGCCGAACCTCGAACAAGCTGATCTGCAGGCGGTGCTTACCAAGGTGATGGCTGAAGCGCAGCAGGCCCAGCGCCCACCAACGGATGAGCAGATCGAAGCGGCGATCCGCGGACTTGGTGAACTGGCACCGGATAGTATTGCTCGGACTCGTGGCGCTGGACTGTTTGCGCGCGGGATGGAGATGTTTGCCCAGGCAGTAGTTTACTGTCTGGAAATTCACCAAGTTGACAATGCTCGGGCAATTTATGGCAGTTTGATGGGTTCGAGCAAGCGTGCTCGAGTACTTGAGGTGGCCGATATACTCCGAGTGGCGGATGGTATTGCGGCGCCGCCTGATCGATCGATCCGGCCGACGTTGCGCGTGCCGGCTGCGATGGATGTGTTGGCGGATGCTATGGTTAACCGAGGCCGCAATAGGTTGTCGCTGGAGACGATCGAGAATGTAGTGGCATTTGTTAAGGTTGCCGGTGACTTGTGTGCTTTGGGCGAGTACTTGCGCGATCAACAGTTCGCTAGTCTGACAATTGGTGAGTTCTTGGCTATGTATCCGCGGATGAGTCCCGAGGAGGTGGCAGATATTCTTAACCCTCGGCGAGTCCGGCCTGCCGGTCAGGATCCAGATTGGCGAGAGTTGCGGCGCCAGTTTGGTTCGGTGACGTATTGGAAGCTGAAGCGCGGCGGATATGGGTGGATGTCATAAGGGTATGGGTAGGGCTTTTTTAAGCCTGCCGGCCGCTTGCGGTTGGTGGGCTCCTTTTTTGTTTTGGGCCAGCTTGGCTGATATAATGAGGGGAAATGAGTGCGTGGACTTTGGGTAGAGGTAGCGGTGGCTTACCTCTACCCAAGGGTTGGCGTCAGTCTGGCCGGCGCCAGGGGAGAAGTTCGTACTGTATGCCGTTGCGTGGCGATGTGAGTTGGCCGACTCGAGAGCTGATATCTTGGTCGGTCATACCACCTGGCGGGAGATAGCAGAGGACGACGACGTCGCCTGTCTTGCCCAGGCTCCAGTAGGGGCTGAGCTGGTAGATCTCATTGTCCGGCAGGTTGGCCAGCGCATGGACGGCGATGGTGGTTAGGGTGGCGGGCAGAATGAGGCCCAGGACCCAGGTGACAAGTGTTGGTCGGCGAACGGTGACCTGAAAGCCGCGATAGGGGCGGCGGCGAGTGCTGTTGAGTGAACGTGCCATTACCGTGGCCTTTCCGTGACGGCCCGCAAGGCGAGCGATAGCCGAGTGGTGGTACTCCCCTTCTCTAAAATATTAGCGGGTCTGATACTGTAGCTTGGTTGAATGTATTTTGCAAGGGTTTGGGTGCGTAGATAAGGGACGGCTTGGGGCGCTTGGGGATGGCGGGCAGATGGGCAAGGTCGAGGATGAATAAGTGGCTAGGGCGCAGCGGACAAGAATGCGGCGTCGGCCCAAGTGAGCCGACGCCTTTTTAGTCTGTGGGATCAGTAGGTGAACAGGACGTTTACGCTGTCTTAGTCGAAGGTGGAGCCTCGGGGGAACTGCGACTTGGTGAGAGGGTAGTTGTCGTTGGCGTCAGGCTGAAGCTGGCGCAGCAAGGTGGTGCAAGCCGGATCGGCCAAGACAACGGCCAGTTTGTAGACTTTACGATCATCACCTGGGTCGCCGATGGGGGCGTCGGTGACGGCAAAGGTACCATTACCGGTAACCGGTTCGGGTTCGGACATGTAGTAGGTCTGGTCCTCGGGGTCGTAGTCGAACAGCCAGCCAGTAAAGCCCTTGTCCAGATTGCAGGCAGCGAACTTGACCAACACGCCTTTCCGACCCGTGACAGCAGTCTCGTCCTTGGGTGAGGTGATCTGGATTTTCTTGCCACCGCAGGGCGGCGGGGTGGTGACCACGGGGGTCGGGACGACTGGCGAAGAGGCCGGGGTCGAGACAACGGGCTGACCGTCAGGAGCCGGCGCAGGACTACTGGGCCGTGCCTGGATCTCGGCTACGGCAATTGGGGTGAGGCCCACCAACACTAGTCCTGTGGTAGTGATTAGTGCGACTTTGACGGGTGTCGCCATCCGTTTGGTTGGGCGTCCGGAGCCAATAGGGACCATCATGAGACCTTTCTGTCTGATGGATGGAACTCATGATGGCTTGCTTATATCATGGCAAAGCCGAATGAAGCAAGCCTACCGTCACGACCACCTAACCGCTCAAGCCAAAGCTGAAGCGTTTGGGTGGTGCCTGGTGCTCCTCTTCCATGAACGAGAGAAGAGCACCAGGCGTAAAGGGACTACTTACTTATTGGTCGGGTCGTTGTCCCAGTACTTGAACCTGGGTATGACGGCCTCCTGCATGGCTCCGAAGATATCGAAGTAAAGCACATTACAGACGAGGGCTGCGGCAAGGACGGCGATCCAGGTGAGCATGGCTCCGGCGGATTGGCGTGTGGACAAGACGATGCTGCAGACGAAGCCGACGGCGGTCAGGCCAGCATCCTGCCAGACGGCACGGATAATCTTGCGACGTCCGTAACTCTGCCGGTGCCAGCCGGTGAGCCTGACGTGAATGATCGCAGCTATCGGCAACAGTGTGCCAGTAGCGGTCAGGATCAGATTGAGCATCATGGTAACGACTCCATTTCGTCTGTCGTTTCGAGGATCTGGTGAAAATCCCGTTCTATATTATGAACTTTTAAAATGTACTAGTCAATCAAAAGCGCATAAGGCTGTGGGGAAAGTGGGGGGGTAGATTGGGGCTAGGTATCTCTTGTGCTTGGGCTTTGCGTTCTCATGCTTCATACTACGAGTGGCAGGATTTTCGAGGAGAAGGTGAGATTCCTATGCAAGAGCTGCTGGATCTACCCGAGGGCGCATTCCGGCCTGAGCCGGGTACACAGCTTCCTGGGCTTCTTATGAGCGGTCAGATCGCATATCTGATCTTAATAGATTATCGGTACAAGCCAGCTAGGTACTATCGGGTTGATACTGTTCAAGATTTTTTTGCCACCACTGCGATTACCGATCGGATCGATTGGTACGCGGCGCCAAAGTAACGAGGTCGTGGATTTTTGGGTGTTCAACGACGGGTGCGGGGACGACCTGCGCCCGTTGAATAATTTGTGTAAGACTATGCTCGGTTGCAGAAAGTCTTTATGCCAGATCTTGGCTTTGATGGCGAGGGCATTGTTGCATTCATGCAGCAGAT
>CAYOOH010000110.1:0-3365 GCA_964405545.1 uncultured Candidatus Saccharimonadales bacterium
AGGGTATTCCGGGCATGAAGGTCGGTGGCAAGCGTAAGCTGGTGATTCCGCCGGACTTGGCCTACGGTGCGGGTGGTCAGGGCAGTATTCCGGGCAATGCGACGCTAACGTTCGAGATCGAACTCGTAGCCGTTAAGTAGCGATTGAGCTGGAGTAATTAGTGTCTGTTTTTTTGATCGACGCTTTGAGGCAGGCGGTTGTGGCAGAGGAACGGATTCGGCAAGCTGGTCAAATCTACGAGTAGCTGATTCTTGCGGCCCTCATGGTACGCCCTTGGTGCGTATGGTGAGGGTCGTTTTCTTTTTTTGCTAATCCTGGCGGTGTTGCTCGCAGTATTGGGCGGAGTGATTGGCGTGGCAGAGGTTGTAGCCGATGACGGCGGTAAAGACGTCGCCTTCGATGGGCAGGTTAAAGCCGGTTGGGCCGGCAGCTACCCGTAGCTCGACCGGGGCGGTGCCGGCGCCGAGGTTGTCGATTTGGCTGAATGAGCCACGGGATAGATCAATGATGCGACCGGTCCAGGCTTCGGGACCGTAGTCGTTTACCCGGCAGACAACGGTGCGGCGGTTACGCAAGTTGGTGACATGGAGGTAGGTGCCGCGCGGAAAGGGACGAGAGGCGCAGGTTAGGGCATCGGGGGCGGGTAGACCCAGTGCGTACCAGGAGCCGCGTCCGGACATGGCTGGGGCGCCGTTTAGGGGTTGAGGGGTGGACTTGGCGGCGGTGATGACTGGGGCCTTGAACTCAATGCCGCCAGCGGCGGTGCCATGGACTGGCACTGATACAACTGGTTTGTTGAGGGTGATGCCGTAGGCTAGCGAGCCGACGGAGATGGTGGCAAGGCCAATGAGAAAGGTTCGGAGAATATGGCGTGACAGGTGTTTCTTAACCAATTTTTTCTTGGTTAGAACATGCACGATGCGACGTTTTGTTTTGGCCTTCATGGTAGCCTCTTTTTACCATAAGCGGGTTAGTAGGGTCAAACCGGAGCCATATGACAGGGGTAAAGGTAAAGGTAAAGGTAAAGGTAAAGGTAAAGGGGTAGTTTAGTAGCCGACGGGTTTTGTGGAAGGGACAATGGAATACCAAGTGTTGCCGGCGTTGAGCGCAAGTTCGGCGCCGTTGGCGTCGACTAGCTTGGTGCGGCTTGTGCGAGAGGTTTTGGTCCAGGTGCAAACGATGGCATCGCCGTCGCGAAACAGGATAGCCTTGCCGGAGCCGGTGGTGGTGATATTGACGTGGCCGTGATCGTCGCCCGATGGGGTGACGGTAGTGTATTCAACTACGACGTTTTTGACGTGGATTTGCTTGCTGGTGTTGCGGTCGATGTGGGCAATGCCGGCAAGGGCGCGAGCGTAGTCGTTGGTGGCCGGGTCATAGGTGTAGTCAACCTGATAACCATTGTAGGAGTAGTCGATGTGGATCTTGGGGTGGGGTGGGGCCTTGACCGGCGCGTCGGGTTTGCGAGGCGTGGGCGTGAAGCTAGCGGCCTGATTGTAGCCGCGTCTGGCGAGCAGGGTGTCGAGTAGTGAGGAGCTGGTGTAGAGGTTGTGTGGGGCATAGCGGTCGGTGGTGCGATAAAAGATGGGGGCGCCGATGACGAGGGCGTTGAGGTCTTTCATACCGGTGGTGACAGCTAGGCTGAGGGCATCGGCGCTGCCGCCGGCATGAGCGACTGGCGCGCCGTATTCCATGCCCCAGTCCACGTAGTAGGGGCGCAGGCTGCGGACCGGTCCGATGGCCTTGGGCTGGCCGTCGAGGAAGAAGGCCTGGAAGCGAGTGATACCGCCCTCGGCCAGGGCCTCATAGACGACGCCGGCATCCTGGAGGCCGGATTGGGGCCGAGCGTCGGGGTGGTTTTCGACCATAACGGCCACTATGGGGCGGGTGGCTAGCTCGGGGGTGACCGGGAGGCCGGTTAGGGGTGAGGCCTTGGTAACGGGTGTCGGGACGGGGGTGGCTGTGGGGCGGAGGATGGTAACCGTGGCGACATGAGATGTCGGCTTGGGCCGGGTTATGGCCCATGTCAGGCCGCCGGCTGCGGCTAGCAGGAGTACGGCGGCAGTGGCGGCGAGGGGTTTCCAGTGGCGTTTCCACCAGGGACAGGGGGTCGAGCCGGCGATTGGGGTGGATGGATCGGGTTGATTGGGCTGCGGCAGCTGGTGAGGTGGAGTGGGGAGGCCGGCGCTGCTTAGCGGGGTCGAGCCGGACAGGGTACCATGGCGGGGTGAAGAGATTGGATCAATCATACTCCCCTACTATACATCAAACTTCTTGCGCTTTTTAGGGGGTTGGGGTGCTAGCGAAAGGAGCCCAGATTACAAAAAGGAGTCGAAAAACGACTCCTTTTTGTAATGTCTGAACGTGTGATGCTTAGACGACGGGGCCGTTGAAAGCGTCCCAGTCGGCCTGGCCGACGAACTTGGTCAGGTTGCGGCCCTGGTAAGAACCGCGCAGAGCGTAACGAACCTGAGTGGCGCCGCTCTTGGTGGTGCGCTCGTACTTGGTCTTGGAGACATCGCTCTCCGGAACCTCAACCGACTGGCGGGACTTTACGTCGTAAAAAGTGACACTCATGGAATCTGACCTCACTCGTTTAAGTGCTTGAACTATAGAACGAGCGTGGTGAGCTTGTCAAACAAGCTTGAGCTCAAATAATTGTGGATAAGTTTTTTTGGCTTTCCAAAGCAATTCTATCAGTTTTATTGACGGGGTCAGAGATTTGCTGATAATGTGAGGAGCGCTGTTTGTCCTTCGATGTCTGTGAGGGTGGTTTGGGAACTCAACGGCGCAATACCGGTTTAGTCGTTCTCCTGATTGCTGTGGCAATGATCTACCCGGTGATAATTGGTGCGACCTCCGTGAACGACAGGGCGATGGGTCGTCAGCTGATTGAGGCTGGCTATTCGGCGGCTGATTTGTCTAATCCGGGCTGCTATGAGGAATCGGATGATTGTGCCGAACATCTGGTTCCGTTTGACAGCAAGGACTTGGTGTCGGTTATGTACACTCCCAAGGGGGCGCCGGCCTATTGTCAGTTCTGGTTGTTTAAAGAGGGACCGGGCATTCTTTGGGTGTCGCGGTGGTATTTCCGGCTTGACCGGAATTTTGGCAGAGTTGGGCCAAACGATTTTGGTCCGGCTGCTAAATTTAAGGCCGGCCCGGACTGGAGCGACAGCGGGGTGGCGGTGATTAGGCGCCCGACACCATCTGAGCTGTGGCGGTTCTTGAATCGGGTTGTCGACGGTGTTGATCCGGCTTGTAGGCCGGAAGTTGTCTGATCGGCAGTTGTATAAAGTCGGGTCTCGTGTGAGGCCCGGCTGGTTTTTTATTGAGTTGCTTTGAGGCGGCGAAGGGTGGTGTCG
>CAYOOH010000111.1:0-3362 GCA_964405545.1 uncultured Candidatus Saccharimonadales bacterium
TGGGCTGCTCCGGGGGGGGGGTAATAACTCCGGCGTCAACAAAGCTATAGCGGCCGTTGTGGTGGTCGATAACTCCAAAACCGGTGGTGGCGGTACCGGGGTCGATGCCGAGAATTCTCATAGGCTTAGTGTATCAGTAAGGCGGGCGGGAGCGCATGAGTAGGTGGTCTTAGGATGAGTGGCGGCGGCCTTAAAAAGTCACAAGACCGCCGGCACCGGTTGGGGCGCGGGCGGTCTTAACAAATGAGGTACCAGGTAATCAACGAGTCTTGATGAGCGCCAGCACCATGGCGTGCAGGCCGGCGATGTAGGGATCGAGTATGGTGTTGCCGGTGATGCGCTGTGTTGCCAACTTGCGAATGGCGGCAGCGAAGCCTTCCGGCAGGGCCAGGGTTAGGGCGGAGGCAGCGGAGGCGGAGGAAGCGTTGGCGGGATCGAGGTGCCACAGGATATCCTCGCAGACGTCCGTCCAAAGGATGAGGTGGGCCTTGATGGCATTGGCCAGTGCTCGCTCAATGGCTTCTTCGAAGCCATGAACCAGCCCCAGAGCTAGCAGCTCCTGGGCGTAGCCTTGTAGGTGGGCCACGGTCAGGTGGTAGCCTTCGAGCAGAGCGGGGTGACGGCCAGTGATGGGAAGCTGGGTCTGCCGGTCGCGCAAGGGTTGGCGGACGGCGTAGTCTCCCATATCGGTAACAAAGAGGATGTCGCCGCGGTTGGCATTGCGGGGGTCCGGCAGGTCGTAGGCCAAGTAGGTCAAACCCTCCGGCCCTTCGGTGACCATGCGAAAGATGTCCATGCGCGCGAGTACAACAGAATCATCGGCTAGCTGTACCCGCCGATAGATGATTGACCGGCCCCCAGCCATGGGGCCGAGGTCGGATCGGGGTGTCGCCTTGGCGTTTGTCATCGCCAACTCCTTACATCTGGAGGGACTGTTGAGTTGTGGGTGGTGCGAGCTTTCTTGAAAGCTGTCTATATTCTAAACTAAAATCGCTTTTCAGTCAAATGTTTCTGGCTTTTATTAGCAAAGGAGTGGCAGGGGTGATGTACAGGCGAGAGTGATGAAGTGGTACTTACATGAGTTGCCGGCCCCTGTAGAGCAGGGGCCGGCAAGAGCGGAGGGCTACCGCTGCAGGCGACGGCGCCGGAGCGATACGACCAATACGATGGCCGCAGCAACCCCGACGACGGCGACTTTCCAGAGGCTGAACGGCGTCTGGAACATCTGATCGAGAACGAAGATCAGTGGCACCCCGATGGACAGGCCGATGAGCACGGCTAGAGCAAAGGCACCGGCCAGACCCAGCAGAGCCCAGAGGAAGCCCACGCCGTGGTAGTGGATGGTGTTCCAGCGCCGCGCAGAGGTAGCGAGGATGCGGGTGAGGAGGTCGCGCATGGTATTTCTCCCATCTGTCTTGAAGGTTCGGGAGGATATGTATGAGCTTGATCTAGTGGATCTTTTTTAATTATAAAAGATGTTTTGATTTATGTCAATGCCAACGAAGAAGTGAGGGCGGGTCAGGCCAGCAGGACTCTTTTAGGACTTGGCAAGGAGGACTGATAGGACTTCTTGGGCAATCAGGCGGGCCGTTTGGGGATCGTGCCAGTAGGCGGTGTGAGCGGCGGTTGGCGAGAAGCGGGTGTGGACTTGGTGTTCTTGGATGCGGAGATGACGGAAGAAGGGTGGGAGCGACCGGGCAACGCCGTCGCGGGGCGAGCGAATATTGACCCATTTTTTGATCTGGTCGGGCAAGACGAGATCGGAATCGGGATGACCCATGGCGCTAATAAAGAGCGGAATGGGTGAGCCCATGGTGATAAAACTTTGGACGGTGATGTCTGGAGCCAGGGCGTAGGGTGGTCGGAATCCCATGACGTAGTCAAAGCCTATAACTGAGCCCAAGGAGTGGCCGATTATAATTGCCTGATGCCCTTCGCCAGGAGCGGTGGACTCGCCGAGGTCTTGAGCGGTAAAGATACGGGCGATGCTGGCATGAACGCCGGCCAATATATCCATGGGGCCGGTGGTTTTGTCGCCTTTATCCTTAATGTATTGCATGATTTGAACGGCCAGCGGGTCGATGGAGCGGGTAAAATGGTTCCAGAAGAAATTGGGCCGCTGGTAGGCCAGCTGAAGGTAGCGATTGGTCAGATCGGTGGTGAGGTTGGCCCAGAGGATTTCGTGGTGGACGACTCGACTGAGGAGGTCGTCGATTGACCGAGGAGTGTGGCCTTGGGCGGCGAGTTGGGAGCGACAGGCGGCCAGGATGAGCTGAAAGAGGCCGTGGGAGTAGTTGGTGGTCTGGTCGGAGATGCCATGGATAAAGATGAGTTTGAGGTTGCGGATCATGGATTTATTGTAGAGCAGTGATGAGACTGGTGCCACAGAACCAGCAGGGAGATAGGTCCGGGTATAAATGGAGCACCGACCCCCGCCTTTGTTTGACGGGGACCGGTTGGGTTTGGGGCTGGGTCATCCGCGGTCGAATGCACCCAGGAAGACCGCGAACACGAGACACAGCGAGGCGACGGTAGTCCAGAGGGTGAAGATGATCTTGGCGGCCAGCTCCCACCAGTGGGTGGGCGTCCACCAGTCGGCGATGAACTGGTACGGTGCGCCGGCGGTGGTGAACCAGGCGATGATCATCCAGATTGGCGCGATCCAGGTCGGCGCGAAGAACACGATCTGGAAGATCTTGATGCGGCGCTCCCGCCGTTCGGAGTCCGTTTTGATCTGCGGCGTGGATTCGGTCATGACGATGAATCCCTTCGTATGCTAACGATTGGATCGGTGTCGGGTGTATCGGAACTAGCTGACTATAACACTAATTACTTAGTTTGTCCATAATATCGGGAGCGATGTCGAAGTTGGCGTAGGTGCCGGTGACATCATCGAGAGCGTCGAAGGAGTCGAGGAGACGCATGAGTTTGGCCGCGGTGGCTTCGTCGGAGATGGTGACGGTAGTGGTGGGTTCGTAGGATAGCTCGGCTTTTTCGGGAGTGTAACCTTTTTGGGTTAGGGCCTTGCGGACGGTATCGAGGTCGGTGGGCTTGGTGTAGACGATGAGTTGACTCTCCCCTTCTTCGACATCTTCGGCGCCAGCTTCGATGGCGTCCATGGTGGCGGCATCAAGGTCGGTGGCCGGTACGACGATAACGCCGCGCTGGGTAAACTGGTAGAGGACCGAGCCCGAGGTGCCGAGCGAGCCACCATGCTTGGAGAAGGCCGAGCGGACTTCGGGGCCGGTGCGGTTGCGGTTGTCGGTGGCGGCTTCGACGATGACGGCGACGCCGCCGGGGCCGTAGCCTTCGTACAGGATTTCTTCGAAGGTGGCGCCGTCATCTTGACCCGAGCCGCGCTT
>CAYOOH010000112.1:0-3138 GCA_964405545.1 uncultured Candidatus Saccharimonadales bacterium
CTGGTACCAATAGCACAACTGGCTCCAGGTCGACATTACCAGCCACCAGGCAGCGAATCAGCCAGCCCAGTGTCTGCTCGGCGGGCAGCCGGAACGAATCTTGCAGCCTCGCAACAGCTCCTTCCATGAGGCGTAAACTGGCACCCGGTCCTACCAGGCCCATCCGCAGCACCTGCTGCCTAAACGTGATGGCACGCAAAGTATCCAGCCGATACAGCCGGTCTCCCACTGCCCGTATCAGGTCCTGACTGGCCGCAACTCGCCGGTAAACCGCCGCAAACTCCGGATCGCGTAGCTCTCTCGCCAGCAGTTCATCCAGGTTCATGCTCCACCTTCCCTGTCAAATAACCATATTGGCGTCCCGTCATCATAACCTACCCTTCCCAAATTGACAATGAAGCCTTAAAATGTAGCAGTTATGAAACCCGCCCCCACCCCACCAGCCTCCATCGCCCCCGCTCACCCCACCCGCCAAACCGTCTACGTTGGCATGAGTGGGGGAGTCGACTCCTCGGTTGCGGCTGCCCTTCTTAAGCAGCAGGGTTATCGTGTCGTCGGCGTCTACATGAAAAACTGGACCCAAGACATCGCCGGCGTCGCCTGCCCCTGGCGCCAAGACCTGGCCGACGCCCGGGCTGCCGCAGCCGTCCTCGACATCCCGTTCAAGGTCTTTGATTTCCAGGCCGAATACAAACAGCATGTCGTCGACGTCATGGTGGCCGAGTACCAAGCCGGCCGCACTCCCAACCCCGACGTCCTCTGTAACCAAGAAATTAAATTCAACCTCTTCCTCCGTACGGCGCTAGCCGACGGCGCTGATCTAGTTGCCACCGGTCACTACGCTCGCACCTCCGGCAGCCAACTGTTCGCCGCCGCCGACACCAATAAGGACCAGTCCTACTTTCTCTACTGCGTCACCTCAAGCGCCCTTGCCAAAACCCTCTTCCCGCTTGGCGACCTGACCAAGCCCCAGGTCCGCCGGCTAGCTGCCGACCTCGGGCTACCGACCGCCGCCAAACCCGACTCTCAAGGCATCTGCTTTGTCGGCGAGGTCGGAATTCGTCAGTTCCTCAGTCAATACGTCAATGTCCGGCCCGGTCCCGTCGTACTGGCCGCCACCGGCGCCACCCTCGGGACGCACCAAGGCGCCCTGTTCTACACCCACGGCCAGCGCCACGGTCTGGGTATTGGCGGCGGTCGTCCCTACTACGTCACTCGCACCAACGTCGCCACCAATACCGTCTACGTCACGGCAGACCCAGCCGACCTCGAACTTGCCTCCGACCATTTTGCCCTCACCAACATCCATTGGATCAACCAGACCCCTACCCCTGACACTCCCTACCAGCTGCGGGCGCGCCACCGGGCCGAGCTCATTCCAGCTACCGTCACCCCCCAGCCCGCCGTCGCGCCCATTTCCGCGACCGTTACCCCCGCACCCATCGGCTACGACGTTCACCTTACCCGCCCCGAGCGGGCTGTCACCCCCGGCCAATCAGCCGTCATCTATGCCACCGACGGCCGCGTTCTGGGCGGCGGGATCATTGACCAATTATGGTAACTTTTTTCCACACTCCGCTGTCCCATACCTAACCGCTTCACTCAAAAAAAACATCACCGGCCAAATCAGCAGTCATCTATTGCTACCCAAGGCCCCCTAAAGACAGCGAGTACTATGCTCCATCATCAGACCGAGCATATCCTTTTACCTCCATCCCAACTCGGCTGCCGTCACTACCCGCCCAAACGTCCGCTCCACAAGCGCCAACGTCCGATCATGCATGTCCCTGTACCGCCCATTTGTTGCTACCAGATCCCGCGGTACCACCATTCGATACCCCAAATCAAACCCATGGCGCACCGCCGTTTCCACGCAGTACTGCGTATCTACACCCATTACTACTACATTCTGTACTCTGCGTCGCTCTAGCTCAGCCACAAACGGCCGGCACGAAAAAATATTGAAATCATACTTGGTAAACACGCGCTCGGCCGGCGGCTTAATCCGGTAAAACTCTGCCCCCTGCTCGCCGGCCCGGCATGTCACTAGTCGACCCTCGTCGTACTGTACCCACTGTCGATTCGTCAGGTGCGTCCGATCGTACAGCTGCCGAAAATAAAACACCGCCACCCCTGTCCGTTCGGCCGCCGCCACCGCTCGCTCGAGCCTGTCAATCATCGGCTCAATCATACTTAGGTCTCGGCCCCGTTCCCGCGCCAGCACCCCCTGGGGCGAACAAAAATCCACCTGCACATCAATCACCACCGCAGCCGTCTCGGCCGCTTCCAGCTTCATTTAATAATCCTCTGCCTGATACGTAAACCGCCGCTCCCGGAACATCATCTCTGGTTGGTTAACCAACTCAGCCGTGCTGTCCATACCGGCAAAAGCATTGTCCAGGCTCGACACCTCACTTAGCGTATACCAATAATTCTCACCCCCTTCAAACATCGCGACAAAATCGCCCCGAGCATCATCCGCTAGCACCACATAAAAATGCTTATCCTCCAACATCGTACCTTCGGCCGTATAGTCCATTTTGTGATAGACCGCCTTGACCGTTAAATCGCCCTTCAACCCTGTTTCTTCCTTCAGTTCCCGAGCCGCGCCTTCCTCCACGGTCTCGCCCCAGCGCAGTTTACCTGTCATAAAGCCATAAAACCCGTAATACGGCTGCTTCAGCCGTTTTTGAACCATATACTCATGCTGCCCGTCCAGTCGCTTTCGCCGCGCTACCACTAGCACCGCCACCTTTCCCTGCCGTTCAATCGTCCGGTCATCGGTATCCAGGCGGTTGGCGTATTCTTTACCCCTGGCCGTTAGTCGGTATTGGCCGGCCTCCTCTCGCTCCACCAGTCCCAACTCCACCAGTCGCCCAATATGAAAGGCAAAATGATCGCTCGACAACCCCGTCGGCTTACGCAGCTGGGCAAATCCGGCCGCCGCACAAAACAACAACTCGCGCAAAATCGACGTCTGCGCCGCATGCACATTCACTTCTAAACCCAACTCTTCCTCCTTACCTGTCATTGACCCAGAGTATAACGCCCCGACGCGCCAAAACTAGTAAAATCGACTTTACTAGAACCATAACCGTTGTTTCGCTATCCCAAACCCGCTACAATAGCGCCGTCCGC
>CAYOOH010000113.1:0-3092 GCA_964405545.1 uncultured Candidatus Saccharimonadales bacterium
GGGCAGCCACCTTACACGAGACGTTTTGACCCAGGCGAGGCGCTGGCCGGAAATACTGTGCCGGAGTTTGTCGAGGTGTCGCCCTTGGAAGAGCGCTTTCGGGCAGCTTTGCTCTTGAGGTCGGACGAGGGCGACGATCCGCTGGGTCCGGTGTGGAGCGAGGGAGAATTTGCCAATAATGAAGCTCTGCAGTATGCGATGAAGCCGTTTTTGGCTCAATTGCCGGAGGTTATTGGAGCGGAGCGTCTAGTGGCTAAGGTGACGAGTTTTGAATTGTCACGCATCTTGGCTGATTTTTACGACTTGATGGCTGAGCAGATTGAGCACGCGCCTGGTCAAACTAAGCTTCACATTGCTCCGAGGTATCTGAAGGCATGGCACGACAGCGCCTTGTTTGTGGATGAGGCGCTGGAGTCGGCGCCGGAGGAAGGGGTGGATCCATTTGCGGGGGCGCCGGACGACTTGCTTCATCGTGGTACGTCGGGGTCGGGGAGTTGCCTGCGCGATGACCCGGACAGCCTGGGGGCGACCAATAGCGATAGAGCGGACCAGGTGCTTAGGGACACCGAGTCGGGCATGGTTTGGCTGCTGCGCGAGCAGGCACATTGGTTGCGGGTGGTGACAGAGGAGCGGGGTGATTTTGATTTGTTGTGGGAGGAGATTATTCAAGCGCGGCCGGCTCTGGCTAACATGTACAGTTGGGTGCGCCAGCTGTCGTTCGCAGGCCTGGCGGAGCGGCACCCCGGTTTTTTTGTGCCGGCTTGGCTTGAGGCTCGACGCTAGGGCAAAGGTTGCGCCAGTGGTTTTTGTATGCTAATAAGGGTAATAGAGGCTTTGACGCGGCAGACACCGCTGAGCCGAGAGAAGAACCCCACCTTTTTGCTCGTGGCTACTAGAACTCTCCGGGTTAGCCCGTTATAGCTACCATGAAGGCCGCTCAGGCGGTAAAGCAAGGTGGCACCACGGCGCGTAATGTGATCGTCCTTGCAAGGAAACCGATTTTGTCGGTGACTTGCGGAGGCGGTTTTTTTAATTGATAACGACGGGAGCAGACATGACGAGAACGTTGGTTCGACAACTAGCAGAGTACAGCGGCCAGAAGGTTGAGGTAAGTGGGTGGCTGCATAAACGGCGGGATCTGGGCGGCATGGTGTTTGTGGTCCTGCGCGACCGGAGCGGGCTTGTCCAGGCGGTGGTTAAGGATGAAGCTGAGCAAGCCAAGCTGGATGGCCTTCAGAATGGCACGGTGCTGCGGATTGCCGGCGAGGTAGTGGTGGAGCCTCGGGCGGCGGGCGGTGTGGAGCTGCATGAACCGGTACTCGAGATTGTGACGCCGGTACGTGAAGTGATGCCGATCGAGATTGACAAGCCGATTGACCACACGAGCGAGAATTTTGATACGTTGTTTGAGTATCGGGGTTTGAGTTTGCGCAATCCGCAGGAGCAGAAGGTGTTTCGGGTGCGGGCGGCGTTGACGCGCTATATCCGGGAGTTTTTGACTGGGCATGAGTTTGTGGAGGTTCAGACTCCCAAGCTGGTGGCTGGCTCGGCCGAGGGCGGGGCCGAGGTGTTTAAGCTTGACTATTTTGGTCAAGAAGCAACCTTAGCCCAGAGCCCGCAATTGTATAAACAGATGCTGGTGGGGGCGTTTGAGCGCGTGTTTGAGATTGGGCCGGCTTTTCGGGCTGAACCGAGTGTAACGACTCGGCACATGAGCGAAGTAACGATGCTAGATATTGAGTTTGGGTTTATTAGCGGCCATGAGGATGTTTTGAATATGGTTCAAGATATGACTTACAACGCTATCGCCCGTGCTTACGAGGAGCACGGAGAGGAGCTGGCGAGTATGAAGGCACCGGGATTGGTGCTTAAGCCGGTCTACCCGCGTTACTCGATGGCTCAGATTCATCGGATGTATCAAGAAGCGACAGGTAAGGATACGTCCAATGAGATTGACTTGACGCCGGACGAAGAGCGCTGGATCTGCGAATACGCGCGAAAGCATGATGGTTGCGAGGCGGTGTTTGCGACTGATTTGCCGGCTAGCAAAATGAAGTTCTACCATATGGCAAACGACGACGGCAAAACGGCGCGGTCAGCCGACTTGCTGTTCCGGGGGGTGGAAATCGCGACTTGTCCTCAACGCGAGCACCGGTATGATCGCTTGATGGAGCAAATGAAGCGGGCCGGCATTGATGTGGAGCACCCGGGTTTTAAGTACTTCTTGCAGGCTTTTAAGTTTGGTATGCCGCCGCACGGAGGCTGTGGATTTGGGGTTGACCGCTTGACGGAGCTGGTGTGCGGACTGGGGAATGTTAAGGAGGCAACCTTGTTCCCGCGCGACACCAAGCGCCTGACACCCTAGGGTGGGTTTACGCGGATACCCCGTCTTAGTTGAGGCGAACGTGAAAAAAGGAACCAACTAGATAGGTGGCGGCAGCTGCCAGAATAAGAACGGCCAGTTGCCGGAGGGCGGCGGTCAGCCATCGGCCGTTGGTGCTATAGCCGAGGTAGGTGCCGATACCAAGGGCGGCCAGGCCGGCGGCGGTCAGCGAGGCGACAACGGCAGCTTGACCGGAGGCAATGTACCATGGCAGCAAGGGAACCAGTGCTCCGACCGCGAACATAACGAGCGAGGAGCCGGCCGAGCCCCAGGCTGAGCCAAGCTGATCGGGGTTGATACCAAGCTTGCCGCGAGCATACAGAGCCATAGCCCGCTCCGGGCTGCGGGCGATTTCGTGGCTGGCGGTGGTGGCGGTGGCTGGTGTCATGCCGTCGGCAATCATGATTTGTTCGAGGGCGGCCCGAGCGGCGGCGGGGTCGCTATGAAGCTGGCGGCGTTCGGTCTCGAGGACGCCGGACAGGAGTTCGATTTGACCGCGCATAGAGATATACTCCCCTACCGCCATAGACAAGGCACCAGCAATGAGACTGGCGAGACCGGCTAGTCGGACGACGTTGGGCTCAGCCCCGGCGCCGGCCACTCCTAGAATGAGCGAGACGTTGGTGACCAGGCCGTCGCTAATGCCCAGAAGGGCGGCCCGAGCGGAGCCGTTTTGGGCCGTGGCAATTTTGGCATGAACGGATGACCG
>CAYOOH010000114.1:0-2987 GCA_964405545.1 uncultured Candidatus Saccharimonadales bacterium
CCTCAACGCGAGCGACGCAAAAGAGCTCCAAGACGATCTCACCGGCAAACTCAGCGGCATCGGGGCCGAAATCGGTATCAAGAGCAATCTCCTCACCATCATCGCCCCAATCGACGGCACCCCAGCCGCCAAGGCTGGCCTCCGAGCCGGCGACATCATAGCCCGCATCAACAACGAAGACACCACGGGCATGGCCGTCGACACCGCCGTCTCCAAAATTCGGGGCGACAAAGGCACCACCGTCACCCTCAAACTGGTCCGCGCTGGCACCAAAGAGGCCTTTGATGTCACCATTACCCGCGACCAAATCACGGTCCCCAGCGTCAAATCCAGCCTCAAGAACGGCAACGTAGCCTACATCAACATCACTCAGTTTGGACCCGACACCACCCGGCTCGTCGACCAAGCCGCCGCAAGCCTCAAGGCCCAAGGCGCCACCCGCGTCATTCTGGATCTCCGCAACAATCCCGGCGGCTACCTCGACGCCGGCGTGGGCGTAGCCAGCCAATTCCTCGATCCCGGCAAGGTTGTAGTATCCGAGCGCACCGATGGCAAAACCACAAACACCCTCACCGCTCAAGACGGGGGCCGTCTCCATGGTCTACCCACCATCGTACTCATCAACAGCGGCTCAGCCAGCGCCTCCGAGATCGTCGCCGCCGCTCTCCACGACAACCACGTTGCCAAGCTAGTAGGGGAGAATAGCTTTGGCAAAGGCAGCGTCCAAGAAATTAAGGACCTCCCCGGCGGCGCCCAACTCAAAGTCACCATTGCCCACTGGTACACGCCGGCCGGCATCAACATCAACAAAGAGGGCATCAAGCCCGACACCGAGGTCAAATTCACCTCCGACGACTTCAACGCCAGCCGTGACCCGCAGTTAGACAAAGCGCTCGAGCTGCTAAAGTAGCCACCTAGACAAAACACTGCTTGCGCTCCCACCTACAATCAGCTACCATACAAATCAAGTTAGCCAAACAAGTCTGTCCAGCCCCCGACTCTTCGGGCGGCTGGACTTGATGATTGAAAGGAGCAGAGTGGTCAAATTGGCAAAGCAGGGCCAAACTAAATTCATTTTCGTAACCGGCGGAGTCCTATCAGGACTCGGCAAAGGCATCACCGCGGCCTCCCTTGGCACCATCCTCAAGGCCCGCGGTTTTTCTGTAAATATCCAAAAACTCGATCCCTACTTCAACACCGATGCCGGCACCCTCAACCCGGCCGAGCACGGCGAATGCTTTGTCACCAAAGATGGTGCCGAAACCGACCTCGATCTGGGCCACTACGAGCGCTTCCTCGACCAAGAGCTAACCGCCTCAAGCTCCATCATGAACGGCCGAGTTTATGCCAAAGTCATCGCCGACGAACGCGCCGGCAAATACCTAGGCAAAACCGTCCAGATCATTCCTCACGTCACCGGCGAAATCCAAGACCAAATCCTAGCCGCCGCCAAAGGATTTGACTTTCACCTCGTTGAGGTCGGCGGCACCGTCGGCGACATTGAGTCGCTAGCCACCCTCGAGGCCATCCGCCAGCTCCGTCGCCGAGTCGGCGCGGCTCACGTCATGTATCTGCATCTCGTCTACCTGCCGTATCTGGCTGCCTCGCGCGAGATCAAATCCAAACCCGCCCAAAACTCCGTTCGCGACCTGCGCGAAGTCGGCATCCACCCCGACGTTATCCTGGCCCGCCACGATCATCCCATCTCGGCCGGCATCCTGCGCAAACTCAGCCTGTTTTGCGACGTTGACGAGGAAGCCATCGTCGCCCTTCCGACCGTCAAAACCGTCTACGAGGTCCCGCTCATCCTGGAGCAAACCGGCCTAGCCGACTACGTCACCCATCACCTCGGCCTCCCCAGCCGCCGGCCCCAACTGCGCGACTGGCAGCGCCTAGTCGATCTCATTAAACACCCCGACCACCACCTACTCAAGATTGGCGTCGTAGCCAAGTACATGGACAACGAAGATACCTACATGTGCGTCTTTGAGGCTATCAAAGCCGCCGGCTGGGCCAATCATTGCCGGCCCGAAATCTTTTGGATCAACGCCGAGGAACTCGAGCAAACCGGCGCCGATACCACCAACCTCTTGGCCGACTACGACGGCCTGGTTGTCCCGGGCGGCTTTGGCAGTAGGGGAGTAGAGGGCAAAATCACTGCCGCCGACTACGCCATTGACCACAACCTGCCGTACCTAGGCTTGTGCCTGGGTCTCCAGATGGCCGTCATCGCCGTAGCTCGCCGAGCCGGACTAACCAAGGCCAATACCACTGAGGTCGACCCCAAAACACCCCATCCCGTCATCAACCTCATGGAGCACCAACGCGGCATCACCACCAAAGGCGGAACCATGCGCCTAGGCGATTACCCAGCCACGCTCGACCGCAAATCACTCGCCGCCAAGACCTACGGCACCACCAAAATCACCGAACGCCACCGCCACCGCTGGGAGGTCAACAATGACTATCGCGACCGCCTGACCGCCGCCGGCCTTCGCCTCGTAGGCCTTAGCCCCGACAAGCAGCTCGTTGAGATGATCGAGCTCGACGGCCACCCGTTCTTTATGGCCAGTCAATTCCATCCCGAATTCAAATCTCGACCCAATCGACCCCATCCCATGTTTGACGCCTTCATCAAGGCTGCCGCTAGTCACGCCCACCATCGCCAACTGTCCCAATCTCAAGCAAAAGTAGTATAGTAAGGCCATGTTAGACCAAAAACCTCGTATCCTCCTGGTCGAAGACGACATCGCCCTGGCTACCGCCTACAAAATCCGCATGGAAGCCGAAGGCTTTGATGTCCACCATTGCCCCAATGGCGAGTTAGCTCTCCAAGAAGCTCTAGCTTACCACCCGGATCTCATTCTGCTCGATGTCATGATGCCCAAGATCTCCGGCTTTGATGTCCTTGACATACTACGCAATACTCACGAAACCGCCCATACCAAAATCATCATTCTAACCGCCCTATCCCAACCCACCGACCA
>CAYOOH010000115.1:0-2923 GCA_964405545.1 uncultured Candidatus Saccharimonadales bacterium
TGAGGCCACGGCCGCCGAGTACGATTGCTGGATAGTACCAACGCCCGAGGGCAGAATGAGGCTCTTGCCCGCGGAAATGGTGGTGTCGCCGCCGAGGGTGACGCCGCCGGTGCCGGTGGCAAAGGTGCCGACGCCGCTTTGGACGAAGTTGCCGCTGCCCTGATTGTAGCCGGTAACACCGGAGAGCGCGCCGGCGTTGATAACCAGGCTGTTGATGGTATTGGTGGCGGTGGGCGCGGTAATGGCCTGGGCCAGGGTCAGCGCGCCGGTGGCGTCGAAGAACGCTTGGCGGACACCCCCGGAGTCGAAGACTTCGAGCGAGTTGGTGCTACCGGCGGTGGTGGCTTTGACGGTGAGCGCGACGGTGCTGGAGGCAGTGGGCGCGAACAGGTTGGCGGCCGTAAAGGTGTTGGTAACGGCGATTTGGCCATAGGCGCTGGAGTCGAGACCGTCGAGCAGGTCGGAGTTGAAGGCGTAAGGGCTGGAGGCCAACGGCTGGCGCGGGGTCATAGCTCCTTCCGTGAAGCTGGCGCAACCGTTACTGGCGCAGGTGGCGGTGGCCGGGGTCGGTAGCTCCACTTCGAGGTAGAGGCCGGCGTAGTTTTGGGTGTTGAAGAGCACGGTGGCGGGGTTTAAGGTGGGGTCGCCCTTGGAGGCGTCGCCGAATTGGATGTTAAACAGGCCGTTGGTAACCTGGATGCGGTTGTCCGAGGCGCCGTACACGCGGTCCCCTTCCCAACGGTTAGTGCCGGAGGTGGCGGCGTCGAAGAGGCGGAACTTCACGTTGTAGAAGCCGTCGGTTAGAGCGTTGCCGGAATTGTCGGTGAGGCGACCCTGGAAGTTAATGAGATACGGGATGCTCGTGACGGCCTGGGCGGTGGCGGGCTTTAAGAGCGCGGATACGCCAAAAACGGCTGCGAATAGCTGGAGCGTAGCGGCTAGAACAAAAACTGTCCTAACACGCAGACGCGGGCGTAACTCCATCACAACCTAACGTTACATAAGCAGTTTAGCATTTCGCTTATGGTTTGGGCAAGATGATTATGTGGTTTTTACAACAGCCCGGTTGCGGGGCATAGTTTCTCGGGTCTAAAGCGTATGGTATCTATGCCTACCCTGACGCCTCAAGTCTTTGCTTGAGATTTCGGGGCAGGCCTCCCGAACGGGCAGGCCCACCATCCGGCTGCGACGGGTCGCTTCGCGAATGTGGCTGTTCGTCGAGTCGGAGTCCACCCACGAGCGGAGGTGCGTCTTGTGGCTACCCACCACGGCGACCTCGCGGCCGTCCTCGCTAACCCACAGGTCGGCGAGTTCGGTGTCCTCGTCGATGGTGAGCCCGGGCAGGATCGGCGTGTGGGCCAGCTGGCCCGGCAGTCCGATCGTGCGCCCGAGGAAGATCCACTCGCGCGGCTGCTCCCCGTAGACGGGGATGATGCCGACGATGTCGTGGATGATCTCGAAGACCACCGACGCGGCCAGTTGACGCAGCCAGGTCCCGACACGCTGGTACCCGCCCTCGAGCTGGACCGGCAGGCCCGTGTTGGACGCGGCGATGCGCGCCACGACGGTGTCGGAGTAGTTGGCCTCGAGGTCGGCCAGGATGGCCGCCCGCAGGTCTCGGTCCTGGACCAACTGAGACCAGGCCGGGATGCCGCAACGGCGGAAGATGGCCATGGCGACGTCAATCGCCAACAGCTCGTTCTTGCCGCGAAGTCGGGGCCCGATGTCGGTGGCCGGGGCAGTGCTGGTGGTGCTGGTGTTCGCGCTCATCTAAGTCTCCTTATCTCGAGCGCAGGCCTCAGACCGTGTGTCTTTGGCCGGATCACTACCACATGTGCGTGTAGCAATGATCCGGCCGAAGAGCCCATGTCAAAATTCAACCTCGCGCCTCCATTCCGTTTTGAATCAGGACACTGCCCCGTAAGATGTAGCCATGAAAAAAGCACCCAAATTGTCGGATGCGGAGCGGTCGGAAATAGGCATACTTCTAGGGAAGAATTATTCGCTGCGCAGCATCGCTGCCGTGTTGGAGCGTAGCCCCAACACCATCGCAGGCGAGATCCGGCGCAACAGTGTCCGGGGGGTGTACAAGCCAGCGTCAGCCAAGATTAAGTCCTACCTCAAACGCAAATACGCCAAGTACCAGGGCAAGAAGATTCAGGAGAACCAGGGGCTGCGGGAGTACGTCATTGCCGCCCTCAAAGCACGCTGGAACCCGGACGAAATAGCTGGACAGATGAAAGCCACGGGTCAGCCCTTCTACGCCAGTAAAACGAGCATCTACGAGTGGCTCCGCTCAGAGTGGGGCCAGGCATATTGCGAGCTGCTCTACACCAAACGGCACCGGGTCAGGAAGCGCAAACCGGCGACCGAAAAACAGATGATTCCAGGTAGGGTGAGCATCCAGGAGCGACCCGAGGAGGTTGAAACTCGCAGTCGGGTTGGCGACTGGGAAGGCGACACCGTGGTCAGCGGCAAGAGGACTGGAAGTAAGGTAGCCCTGGTGGTGGCAGTCGAGCGCAGCACTCGACTGGTAGCGGCCCGGAAGATCCCTAACCTCAAGCCCGAGAGCTTTAACCAGGCCGTCCGACTCGTCCAGCGGCGGGTAACGAAGATGAAGAGCCTGACCCTCGACAACGGTATTGAGAACCGAGCACATGCTCGACTGGCCGTCCCGGTCTACTTCTGTGACCCGTACTCGAGCTGGCAGAAAGGCAGCGTGGAGAACGCCAACAAAATGATTCGACACTACCTGCCCAAGGGTATGGATTTGGCCACCGTGACGCCAGCCCATTTGTCAGCTATTATCCGAATAATTAACAACAAACCCAGGAAGATCCTGGGGTATAAGTCGGCTCTGGAAGTGGCCAGAGAGAAAGGAGTTTTACGAGCGAGAGTGTCCTGATTGGGGGGTGAATGCAGG
>CAYOOH010000116.1:0-2903 GCA_964405545.1 uncultured Candidatus Saccharimonadales bacterium
TCTTTATCAAGGCCGATGCCATCATTGCGCCGGTCGCGGCCGCCGCCATCGTGGCCAAAGTCGCGCGCGATCACTACATGACCGCTCTGGCTCGCCGCCATCCTGGTTATGGCTTCGATCGTCATGTTGGCTACGGCACCGCTGCCCATCGCGCTGCTCTTGCCCAGCTCGGCCCCAGTATCGAGCACCGACGGTCCTACGCGCCCCTCCAGGCTCTCGGTCAGGATCCGACACCATGACCCTCGTCCCCCTCCAACCCTCTTCTTCCTCTCCATCTCCAACCACCCGGGGTCGAGCTGCCGAGGCCCAGGCTGCCGACTACTTACGCCAGCACGGCTTCACCATCCTGAACCACAACTGGCGCAATCGGTGGTGCGAGCTCGATTTGGTTGCTCGTCGCGCCGACACCATCCATATCATTGAGGTCAAATACCGCCGCACAACCACCTGGGGCTCTGGTTTTGACGCCATCACCTCCGACAAAATCCGCCGCCTCCAGCATGCGGCCTTGGCCTGGACTCAGGCCCATGCCTACAGCGGCCCCTATCAAATCGACATCATCAGTCTTACCGGCGACCTCGCTGCCCCTCGCGTCGACTACTTGCCCAACGCCCTTACTGACTAGCCTTCCAGTTGGTCATAAACCGCTCAATCGCTCCCCGGTCGCGTTCATACCAGTCGGCCTTAAGCTCAATAGACTCAACCGCCTGCGCTGCTGGTCGCTTGGTGGTTGGATGCGGGTGACTATCAAAGAAAGCCTTAAGCTCCGTTGCCATGGCATGACTGGCAAAACCGTCAGCGATATAGCCCGGGAACCGGTCCAGCATATGCCCGCCCGCCCCGTATCGCTTCTCGAACAACTCCCAATTGTCCTGAACCCATTGCCACATCAAGTCTCGTCCGTAGCGGTTGCGGGCGCTCCAGGCCAGGACAATATACAGGTCTTGCGGCCTCACGTCATTCGATAATCCCAGAGCCAAATAGCGCGCAATCTGGCTGCGATCGCGGAACCGCCCCAGCGCACTGAGCAACCCGACTTTTACCTGAGGCGACCGCTCGGCTCGGTACCGCTCCAGCAATATATCGAACTCCTTGGCCCCTCCATGCCTCGCCGCCGCAAACAATACCGCCGGCCGCAAGTCCGGATCCAGCTCGCCCCCCGCCGCGTAAGTCGCAAACCGCTTCTGCGCCTGCGCCGTCACCGCCTCGTGGTCGTAGCGAATCGCCTGCTGCAGAACCACCGGGCGCATCAGGCTGTCAAAAATCGATTCGCCGGCCCGAACCTCCCAGCCCAGCCGTTCCACGTTTGGCCCCACCAGCCAAAGCCCAAACCGGTCCAACGCCGCCCGCAAATCCTCATCCTCAACCACCCCTTGCAGACTGCCAAAACCGCCCGTCAGGCCGCTCCATACCACCAGATCCGTTTCGGCCCGTAACTCAGTCAATAGTTGCAAACCCACCTCCGAGCTCACCTCACCGGCACTCACCGTCGCAAACACGTCACTAACCACTCCAAACCGGTCAGTCGGCCCCAGCGACCCATCCTGGAGCGGCTTGCTCAAGGCTTCAATCATTGGCTCAGTATAGAGCGATCGAAAGAAACCCGTCTGGCCGGCGTTGGGCTTAAACCAGCTGGCCCCCACAATCTCCTGACCCAACGCGGACTCCGACTCAGTTACGAGCACCGGTTCGGTTGTTCGGTCGCCATCTAACACGGCAGCAAATGGAATTGGCCAGAGCGCGCTATCCTCCTTGACCGCCTTCTCGGCCTCACGCGGCGAGCCATAGAACCGCCCTTGCCGGATCGCCCCCTCCTCAAATCGTACCAACGGATAACCGGGCTGGGTGGTCCACCTCGACATCATCGCATCTACTGGCTTACCGGACGCCGCTCCCAGCGCCTGCCACAAATCATGCGTCACCGAATTACCGTAGCTATGCTCGCGCAAATAATTCTGCATCCCCTGCCGGAACGCCTCCGCCCCCAAGTAATTGTGGAGCATATTAATGACACTCGACCCCTTATAGTAGGACACAGCATCAAAAATCTCGTCCAACGACCGCGGGTCATCCACCGGCACCTGGATCGAGTGAGTATTGGCCAGGCCATCTAGTTCCATCGAGTAGGCCATATCAGTCTCAGCAAACTCCGTCCACACCTGCCAGTCTGGGAAAAGCTTATCCTTACAAAACGACTCCATCCACGACGCAAATCCCTCATTTAGCCACAAATCATCCCACCAGGCCATCGTCACCAGATTGCCAAACCACTGGTGAGCCAGCTCATGCGTAATCACCTCAGCCACCCGCTGCTTATGGCTCAAGCTGGTTTTAACCGGATCGAGCAGTAATGCCGCTTCGCGATACGTCACCAATCCCCAGTTCTCCATTGCTCCCGCCGAAAAATCCGGAATCGCCACCATGTCCAACTTGGATAGGGGATAGCCGATAGCAAAATAATCTTCATAAAAATCCAGCGCTCGCACTGCCGTCTCTAGCGCAAACCCCAGCTGATCCGTCTGACCAGGCGTGGCATACACCCGTACTGCCACTCCCGCTGCCGATCGAGCCTCGGCATATTCAAGCTCCCCTACCACAAACGCCAGCAAGTAAGTACTCATCCGGGGCGTCGGCGCAAATTGAACCCTCGTTTGTCCAGATTCGGTCGTTTCGCGTCCAACAACTTCGGTATTAGACAGGACCGTAAGTCCTTTCGCAGCCGTAACGCTTAGCTCAAAAGTTGCTTTGGCGGCCGGCTCATCCACGCACACCAAGGCCTCTCGGGCATGGACCGCTTCAAACTGCGTTGTCGCCAACCATCGTTCCTGGCCATCCTGCTCATACCGGCTGCGATAAAAACCATGGAGCGATTCCTTCATCTGTCCGCTCAAGCTCAGGCGCAG
>CAYOOH010000117.1:0-2894 GCA_964405545.1 uncultured Candidatus Saccharimonadales bacterium
TACTGAGGGTGATGCACCGACGGGAAGTTTACGAGCGATGACCCGCCGGGTTTACCCTGAGGGGAGTTTACTCCGACCGCAGTGGAGGAGTCGAAGGGGTTGGTTCTACATCGTTTCGGCGGTCGCCATCGGTGGCCTGTATATTTATCATCTCGCCGTGGTCGGTGGAGTTAATCGCCAAATCCGCCAAATCAACGCCGCTGGCCAGGCCGAACGCAGCGCCGATTTACAGCGTTGGGCAGCTGGCCAAACGGACGGTCACCGGGTTGTTAGTTTAGTCAAAAGATTATCAACCGCCGACCGACCCAGCTTACAGGTGCTAATTGATCGCGCCTACCAGCTTGACCCCAATTCCCGCGACATCACCATTTTAGCCAGCGATTTTCATCCCGAGCTAAAGGCCAGGGTCCAAGAGCTCGACCCGTTATATAAGCCATAAATAACGGGCCGGAGCAATTGCTCCGGCCCGGTGTAGCATGGACAACAAAGTCCGGTTCAGCGCGAGAGTTCGAGCCGCCGATCCCGGATGTCGTAGAAACATTTGTCCGTGAGGTCGTAATGAACACCCCACAGGAAGCCGTTCTCCGATCCGGCGCTTGGCTGGAGAGAGTGCATGCCATCCAGTGACGACAGCTTGGCGTAGGTCTTGGTCATCCAGACCAAGCCTTTGATTTTCCTCGGGTCATTAACCATTGTCTTGTCTTCCATGACAACGGTGCTGTCGCCCTCTTTGTGCCAAACACCTGCCTTGGTATAGGGCGCGCCCAGATGATAACCGTGCCAGGAATAAGTACCATCTTCTTTGAAATCAATCTCCGCGTACATGACTTTGTAAAAGTCCGGCGTTGAGACCAACCCTAGTGTGACTAACCCCCACTTACCGACAGGGATTTTATCTTCGGCCTCAGCGATTTCGGCGCCGTGGGAAATCCTCGGACCGTCGGAATCACCGTCCGGCTTTCCGGACTCTGACGCCGTCAATGGAGCTGGCGCGGGCTGAAGGTTCGTTTCGGCCTCCTCCTCAGCCATATTAATCTCATTCGTGTCGTCCGGCTTGGCTGGCCGAATCGAGACATTGGCCGCGGTCTTAACCGCAACCGGATTTGGCTGGGTTGATCGATCGGCCGCTTGGCTGATCGCCGTAGTAACGGGCACCGGCGCGGTTGAGTTGCAACCCATGCCAACAAAAAAGGCTATTGCCATCAGAACCAAACAGTGCTGCTTGTTCACGAACGTCCTCCTTAAGGATGGGATGCGATATTGACCAAACCTTAGCATATTTCGCCGCCGTTGTCACTAGAATGGGCTCAACTTTAGAAGCTGAGTTGGTCTTGTACAAAAAAGTGGGCCAGGATTAAACCCGACCCACAAGACTTTATTGCACTTCTAACAAGTTACTTCCCCACTACCAGCCAGGTCGGCGCGCCCTTGATATAGTATTTGGGGTGAAGGGGATCCCATGATCCGTCGTAGAACTCGCCATCCCCGACGGCGATTCGGTAAACCGTCCCGCGTTTCCAGACAAACTTAGGGTTGGTAACGAACCGGGTCTGGCGGTTGCCACTATCGTCCAGATAGGGCGCTTCTACCATCGACTCGATAGCGGTCTGGGCGTAGATACGAGCCGTCAAACCACCGCGGAGCTTGGTGATCGCACCAAAGTAACCGTAGTCACCCTTGTAGAGCGACGGGGTAGCAGGCGCAAGCTGGTCTAGCACCGTTGTCAGTTGCACCGATGCTCCGAATCGGATGACAAGATGAACCAGCTTTTTGGTCACGTTGCTCGAACAGCCGAGCACAAACCAGCCGCTGACGTCTCCCGGTTGGGCTGGGAGTATCCATTCCCAATAAGCTAGCGTTGGCTCCCGCGATACCTCGGTACGCTGAGGTATCCCTAGAGCAGCAACCACCTCTTTCCGATCGTGTCCGACCAGATTGAGAGCCTTGAACGCCAGGGCGGTCGACATCACCGGTGTTTGAGCCGGTTGTGTCGTCTGACTGACCAAACGGATTGGCCGCTTGCCAGATGTCGACTGACCGGCCTGAGCCGGTTGGGAAGTAGACCATACCAATAGGGCGGCAACGACTAGCCCGCCCCAAACCGACTTGTTCATCTGCATCTCCTTACCTCGAGCAGAGGTTATGGCTAAATCCTACCCAGTTGGCCCAGGAAAGTCAAGTCTATTTGCAGCTAGTTTCAAGAACTCGTAGTATTAAAGAGATGAAGTTTGGGAGGGTGTTGGTAACAACGGCCTTGGTTGGGGTGTTAATAACCAGCCTATTTTCGGGTTGGTTGGGCAGCTTAGTGCCGAAGGCACTGGCTGATGACAACATCACGGTTCAAGGAATAGACCCTGGCGGTTACCAGTTTCAATATACTCCTGACCACGGCGGGTCACTTCACCTCCGTTACACGCCGACTGGAACATTGACATCCGATCACATTATTTTGAACATCCGCATCAACCCTAATAACATTCCGGGATTGCAATTCAGTGCCGCGGCCGCCAGTACCCCCACTGAGCTCGATTCATTTATTAACAAATCATTTCTTGATAAGGCTCAGGACCTAGTCTTGAATTCTGTTAACCCCAACATCACCGCCGGTCAAACGGCGACATTAGTCTTCTCAATCAACGGAACGACGATTCTAACCTCCCCGCTCACCACCACTGTCATCGACGTCGATCATCCCAAAACCCCAACACCATCACCGCCACCCAATTTACTTCCTAGCAGCACGTTCAACACCGTAGTGCCCACCCCGGGCAATACCCTTAATAGCGCCAACGGCTGCGGCGTCAGTGATTTTGCCGGCAGCCTATTTAGTTTTAATATCGGCAAAATCGTCCTCACTATCTCGGCTTGTGTCCTCCAGTACCTAATTGACAGTT
>CAYOOH010000118.1:0-2864 GCA_964405545.1 uncultured Candidatus Saccharimonadales bacterium
CCCCCCGACCCACACCACGCCCTCCCCCCTTCCCCCCCACCCCGCTCTTCCGACCTAATCTCTATCCGTTCTGACATCCGGATGCCCCCGAGCATTGCTCGGGGGCGCTTCACTTTTAAGGCCTTCATGGCGCGCTCCTGCCCACCCGCCACTTAGCCCAAACTCCTCTCCAAACGGTCAGACGAACTCCTCAACTATCCTTTCCGTACCTCTCCCGGCCATGCCATAATACGCTTATGCTTTCTCTTCTCCTGGTACTCTGCTCTACGCTATCGGAAGAAATCTCCGAATCAATCGGCAAAACCTCTGTTCGCCACCGCCGCGAAACCGTCTACGGCCTTGGCTTCTTGGAGCTCTTTTGGGGCTTTGTGGTAATGCTGGGACTCGTTATCTTTGGTCACCACAATCACTTCAGCCCAGCCTCGTTCCCCACCTTGCTTCCCCGCATCGCCCTCGAAATCCTCGTTGCCTTCATTGCCGCCGAAGCCGTTATCCGGGCCGAGCGCAGCACCATCGGCTTCCTGCGCCTCATCACTATCCCTTTACTTCTGCTAACCGACATTACCTTGGGCTATCACATCACGCCCCTCCAAATCGCCGGCGTTCTTGTCATGTTCTTTGCTCTTGTCCTAACCTTCCATCGCAATCCCACTGGCCAGCGTGGGGCCTGGTTGGTGGTCTTAACGTCCCTGCTTAGCGTAGCCACCGTCTCGCTCTACAAATACGACATTACTCATTACAATTCAATCGCCGTCGAACAAGCCATTGTCATGGGTTGCATCATCCTAGCCTTTGCGCTTAAGGCTCACCACCGCGGCCCCTCGCTCTTTCGTTTGTTAGTACAACCCATCACCGGCACCCAGGCACTCGCCAGCGGCCTCAGTTCGGTACTAGGCAGCTTTGCTATCGGTTTTGCGCCGGCCTCTGTCGTTATCGCCCTCAAACGCACCTTTGCCCTGCTCTGGGCCGTCCTGTTTGGTCGGGCCTACTTTCGCGAACGGTCCCTCCGCCGCAAACTAGCCTCATTTGGCATTACCGGACTTGGCATCATCATGCTCATTAGTCCTTATTGGCTCTAAGCTCGGCGGAAAAGATCCTTGCTTTAAGATTAAAATCGCCTAAGCTTGCCTTTGAATGGCCAGGCGATATGATCGCTGTATGTACCAGATCATTACCTTCCTTGGGCCCCTCCTCTTGGCCGGTGCTTTGTCGGTTGGCGCAGGTTGGCCAGGCAGTAGTGGCTCGGTAGTGTCTAGGTCTAGTACGCTGCCTACGACGACTCCTCGGTCGGCTGGTAACTCCTCTTGGCGCCATCCCATACTGCCTCGGCCGACGGTCGCGCCATCGCCTCGGCCTGCCCCCTCACCTCGGCCCACAATTCCTCCGGCGCCCAGTCGGTCGCCCATCCCCACGCCCCTTCCCACTGTCTTGCCCACCGGCCTACCCACCCCCTCTCCTACCTGGACACCGCACCCGCCCCTCCCCGGCTGCGGCGGTTGCCGTCCCTATCCGGCAACCAGCAAGTACACCACCCAAATCACTTGCCCCCAGCTCGTGGCCTGCCCGGACTCAGGCACTCGGTAAATTATTTAAGAACTGCCCTGTAGACAGCTCACCATAACGTAAGGCCGCATCCGACCAAATCCACCTCGGCCTTTAAGCCTTGCTCCCCCTCAACCTCACCCGTATACTAATGCCATGTCACACATCGGAACCACCGAAGTCAAACGCATCGCCAAGCTAGCCCGCATTGGCCTAAGCGATGACGAAGTTGCCACAATGTCGGTCGAAATCGGTAATATCCTCGAATTCGTCGAGCAACTTCAGGCCGTCGATATCACAGATACCCCGCCCACCGACCAAGTCACCGGTCTAACCGATGTCTGGCGCGAGGACGTTGTCCGCTCGGGCGGCTTGACCCGCGAGCAGCTATTATTCAACGCTTCCCACCAAAAAAACGGCCACATCATCGTCAACCGGGTCCCAAACGGCTAAAAGTCTATGCTCACACCGGTCGTCCCCGGTTAAATATCAGATTTGCTTTTTACCCATGAAAATGTTAATATACTAACAAGGTGAGCCCGAATCCCGATAGGAGACCACCATGGTCAAGGCAATCCTAGTGTACCGTAATGGGACTGACCCGCTGCCTGTGCTGTGCTGGTTGTTCAGGTTCGATGCTGTGACGCTACGCTTCACCCCCGACCACCCTTTCACGATCGAGATCGAGGTGCAGCCCACCCTCCACAGCACGAAATTAATCCAAAACGCCGACACCGTCCGCGGCCTAATCACCGATATGTTCGGTGCGGGCAACATCGAACGGCTCGACGTCGTCCGTCAGTAGTTCCGCGGTCCACTACGCTCCGCCCCACCCGGGGCGGAGCAAACCGTTTATTATAGACTCGTTGCCCCTCAAACCTTATACTAGGCGCATGCCAAAGCCAGCCATCGACCTCCGTCAACCCATCCACACCCTAGCCGCCGCCGTCCGGGCCGGCCGCCACACCGCGGTCGAGCTCGTGCAGACGGCCCTCGATCGCATTGACGACACCAATCCGACCTACCGCACCGTCCTCGAGCTAAACCCTGACGCCCTCACTCAAGCCCAGGCCGTAGACGCCCGGGTCAAAGCCGGCGAACACCTACCGCTTGCCGGCGTCCCTTTCATTGCAAAGGATAACTACCTCACGCTCGGCCTCGACGCCGACGCGCAAGCCGCCGGCACCCACACCACCGCCGCCTCCAACATCCTGCGGCCCTTCCGCTGCCCCGACCAAGCCCCCGCCCTCACGCGCCGCAGATCGGCAGAGCACCCGGCTGAACTCCAGAGACGCTCGCGCCGCGGGGGTGGGGGGGTGGGG
>CAYOOH010000119.1:0-2826 GCA_964405545.1 uncultured Candidatus Saccharimonadales bacterium
CGCGGATCCGGCAGGCGTTTGAGCTAATGAACGAACGTTTGGGCGCATACCGTCGGCCCCAGAACCAGAGCCAGTCCAATATTGTGGACCGAATGAGAGATCTGCGCAGAGACAAGGGGTCGATGCGGGGACGTGATCTGGCTCGGATTCAGGAGCTGGAGGCCGGCGCGTTTGATGGCGTCGGGCTGCGCTGGTTGATGTACTACGGCGAGGCCACCAGGCTGGATGTGATGGGCTGGATGGGCCGGGTGGCGGTAGCAGCGCGGACCATGGAGTAGCCGTCAGGGCGCTCGATAGAGCGAAAAATATTGCCGTCCTTTGCTTTTTTGAGCAGAGGACGGTTTTTACTTGGGTCATCCGGTTTGGTTTGAGGAAAAAGAATTAATCGGTGAAATCTTGGGTAATCATGAGACCGTAGGGACCGCCATTGATGATACCGATACCAACGGTATGGTAAGCCGGATTGAGTATGTTGGCGCGGTGGCCGGGTGAGTTCATGAGGCCTTGGTGGGCCAGAGCCAGGGTGGGAGCAAGGGCTAGGTTTTCGCCGGCGGCGTTGAAATGAAGGCCGCCGGCTCGCATGCGGTCGAATGGCGATTTGCCCTCGAGGCTGATGTGGGAGAAATAACCGCGACCGAACATATCGATGGAGTAGGTACGGGCGACGGCGCGAGCTCGAGTATTGAGGCGCAGAGTGGGCAGGCCACGGCTGGTGCGTTCGTGGTTGAGGAGATCGAGCATGGCTTGTTCGTCGGCCGGGTCCACGGTGCCGGTGGTGGTGTAGCCGAGCTCGATGCGCTGCTCTGACTCGGGCTCGGCCGGAACCGTAAAGAAGTTGAGGCTGTCGGACAGATCGCGACCGAGACTGACAGACAGGAGGGTTTGGAGCTGGGTGCTGGAGGCCAGGAGGACTTGGGCGATGCGAGCATTGGTGACGGCTTGTTTGGTGCTAGCGGCTAGAGGCAGGCCGGCAAAAACAACCAGCCCCAGGGTAATAATGAGGACAGCTTTGGCGACATTAAGAATGGCTCCGGCGGCCTGATTGAGGCGGGACAATTGACCGGAGTGGTGGAGATGGGGCAAAGCGGTAAAACGAAAGATGAGGGCGGCCAGGATTTCGGTCAGCATCCAGACCAGGATAAAACCGGCCACGTTGCTAACGGGAGCGGGCAGGCCGGCCAGGGTCTTGATCCATTGGCCCACGGGGCGATAGACCAAGAAGGCAGTGACGGTGGCCAGGGCAAAACTTATGAGCTCAAAACCGATCAGGGCGAAGCCCCGACGAGTGCCGGCGTAGGCGGCGTAGACCAGGAGGCCCATTAGGATAAGGTCGATGAGGATCATGGACTGGCCTTTTGACTGGCAAGTTCGTAAGCGATTTTTTGGAGCTCGGAGAGGGTGAGGTGTTGGCTATAGGGGGTAGCCCACCAGTAGGAGCGACGCCAGTTTTGATCGTAGGACGAATGGTTGATGAGGGTGAAGTTTTTGCCTAAGGCACGATGGAAGACCAGGCTGGCCCGGCGTTGGTGGTAGGGCGAGGTGACAAGGATGATGGAGTGGTAGTCGGCGGTGTGGATGAGGCCGGTGACGTTGGCGGCGTTTTGGCGGGTGTCGAGGGAGGTCTCGTCGAGCTGGATGGCGGTGTCGGGAACGCCCTGAGTGAGAGCGGAGGCCGCCATAGCCTTGGCATTGGACGGGCCGTGAGGGTCGGCGGCGGCACCAGAGAAAATAACTATGGGCGCCCAGCCGGCTTGGTAGAGGCGGACGGCCTCGGTGGTGCGGGCAGCGGTCTCGCCGCCGGAGATGGCGACGATGGCGTCGGCTTTGGCGAGATGATCTTGGGGAGAAAGATAGTAACCAATGCCAAAGAAGGTGGCTGCAGCGAGGCCGACCAGGATAAGGGCGGTGATGGCGATCACGCTCACGAAACGCTTCATGGACTTATTGTAGCAGGCGAGTGCGAGAAGGAGGGGCGCGGGAGTGAGGGATGATGGTCGGAAGGTCTGCGGGCGGAGGCTCTCGGCGAGGTGATGGGCCGAGCGGGTGTTGCGCGACCGAGCCATGATCAATGGCAACTTTGCACTGAGCTTACCTGGAAACGTGTAGCTCATATTCCATATGCGACATGTCACATATGGAATATGAGATATGGGAGATGAGCATCTCCGAGTGAAGGCCTTTTTTAGAGCTGGCGGAGGCGGGCGACGATGGGCGGCAGAAGCTCCACAACGCGGTCCAGCTGCTCGGGCGTAGTGCCGTAACCGAGGGTGAGGCGGAGGCTGGAGTTGGCCTCGGCAGCGGTGCAGCCGAGACTCAGGAGAACGTGGGATGGGTCAAGGTTGCCGGTGGAGCAGGCGCTACCGGTGGAGGCTTGGATACCGGCATTGTCGAGGTAGAGGATGAGGGCCTCGCCTTCGACGCCGGGAACGGTCAGATTGAGATTATTGGGTAGGCGATGTTTGGGGTGGCCGTTGAGTGAGATATCGGGGATGGCGGCCAGGAGACGGCGCAGGAGGCCGTCGCGGAGTGCGGTGAGGCGGCGGGATTCGGTGGCGCGGAGGGCGGCGGCGCGGGTGAGGGCAGTGGCTAGGCCGACGGCGCCAGCGACGTTCTCTGTACCGGAACGGCGGCCGCGCTCTTGGCCGCCGCCGTACATGAGGGGCTCGAGGACGGTGCCTTGGCGGATGTAGAGAGCGCCGGTGCCTTTGGGGCCATAGATTTTGGAGCCGTTGATCGTAAGCAGGTCGATGCCCAGACGGTCGACATGGAGGCTAAGGTAGTTGGCGGCTTGGGTGGCGTCGGTGTGGAGATAGAGGGGCAGGCTGA
>CAYOOH010000120.1:0-2777 GCA_964405545.1 uncultured Candidatus Saccharimonadales bacterium
GTGGGGGGGGTGGGGGCGGGGGGGGGGGGGGGGGCCGTGCGGGGTGGGAGGGGGCGGCGCGGGGGAGGCGGATTCGTGCGTGTCGGCGGCGGGCGGCGTGGCCGAGAAGCGGGCTTTGATTTTCTCAACTCGATTCTCGACGTCGGTTAAGTGGGTCTTGAGTTGGGCGGCTAGTTCCATGCCTCGTTCGAACTTGACTAGGCCGGCGTCGAGGTCAACTTTGGAAGACTCGAACCAGACGGTGATTTCCTCAAGTTCTTTGAGGGCGGTTTCGAATTCGAAGGGTTTGGTGGTCATTGATCTGATTGTAGCACGAAGGTGGTCTGGAAAAAGAGGGCGTCCGGTGACGCTTTAAAGTATCACCGGACGAGTTATGCTACCGGGATGTGACACTCACGGTGGCGGGGTTGAGGTTGTAGAACCGGATCAAAGTTTCCTTGATGAGCTCTAGGGCGCTTCGCCAATCGATCTGACTGTCCTTCGGGACGGTTACTTTTAGGCTGTTGGCTTCGATGGATACCATTAGCAGGTCGGGAAACCTGGTCCAGAGGAGATGGTCGATCGTTGGACGGGGGTCGGTTAGGTTGTAGTTACATTGGTATTCGCACACATTGTCCCGTGATATGACCGTCAACGTAATCGGGGTTTGCATGACACCTCTTAACGGAGTCGGGTTTGCATGGACTTTATTACTTTATAATAATTTTTCCGAAGCATCAAACTTATTGAGCTAAAAGGGGGGCTCGGTGGACTAAGGCTCGGTTGGCTCAGGGGCGACTCGGGCGGTGAGGGAGCCCTTGGCTAGCTGGATGGCAAGATCGGTGCCGGCTGGCGCATCGGCGGGATTGCGCAGGGTGTGGTGGCCGTGAGCGGTCCGGACGATGGCGTAGCCGCGGTCTAGGACGGCCTCGGGGTCAAAGCCGTGCAGGAGGCGCTCGAGGGCGAGGGTGCGCTGGTGATGGGACTGGAGGCGGAAAGCTAGCTGGTCGAGGCTCCGCCAGAGTTTGGTTTGGAGGCCGATGATGCGGTCGCGGGGGTGGCGGAGGTAGGATTCGAGACGAGTCAGAGCCTGATCAATGAAACTGCTGCGGCGGTCGAGGTTGGCGTTGATGCCGGCATCGAGTCGATGGACCAAGTGGTTGATGCGGGCGGTGATCTCGGTGCGATCGGGGACGACCAGGCGGGCGGCGTCGGTGGGGGTAGCGGCGCGCAGGTCGGCGGCGTAGTCGGCTAGCGATACATCAACTTCGTGGCCGACGCCGACAATGGTGGGCGTGCGGCTGGCGGCGACGGCTCGGGCGACGGGTTCGGTGGAGAAAGCGGCCAGATCCTCGAGCGAGCCACCGCCGCGGATGATGACCAGAACGTCAACCGGTTGGGCTAGGGTATTAAAATGGTCGATAGCGGCCACGACTTGGTCGGGTGCGGTTGGACCCTGGACGGTGACATCGGCCAGCTGGATGTCGAGGCCGCCCCAGCGGCTTCCGAGGATTTTGAGAAAGTCATGGTAGGCAGCCGAGGTGGCGGAGGTGATGAGGCCGATGCGGCGGGGAAATTTGGGAAGGGGGCGTTTGCGAGCCGGGTCAAACAGGCCTTCGGTTTGAAGTTTGCGTTTGAGCAGTTCCATGGCCCGCTTGAGGGCGCCTTCCCCTGCTATCTCAACATCGCGGACGGTCAGGCTGAACTTGGAGTATTTGGTGAGTTTGGGAGAGCCGGTGACGCGGACTTTCATGCCGTCTTCGAGAGGGAGCTTGAGTTGATGGACGGTCATAAAGCAGCTAAGAACATTGGTTTCGTCTTTGAGATCAAAGAAAACCCACTTGCCTTGATTGACTTTAAAGCTCGACACTTCGCCTTCGATTATGACCTGGGGGTAAGCAAAGGCTAGGGTCTCATTGATGATGGTGACGAATTCGGTGACGGAGATGATTTGAGGGGGCATGAGTCTAGTATACATGGGCGTTATGATGTACTGTCTTTTGGTACTGTCAACTCGTACGTTTGAAATGAGGGTAACGCACAATGGCTGGACGCGATCAACAGCTCGCCACGTTGCGAGGTGCGCTGGAAGTTTTGCCTATTGGCGCTGTACTATACAGCGCCAATATCAGTCAGTACGGTCCGGCAGACCGGCTGGTGGTGGTAGATAATAGGTATGCGGTTCACGTCTTGCGGAAGACTCCTCATGCGAACCTCATGAGTATGTGCCAGAGTCCGTCGCCCAGTTTTTACAGCGCCGTGACAGTTGTTGAGCTTATGCGGTTGGCTTTGCCCCAGGCAGTGAAGCGAGGCAGGCTTGTTACGCCGGCGTACTTTCTGTTGTTGGCGGCTTGTGTTGAAGCTGAGATGCAGATGGGGAGGTCGACGACCAAGTGGGGCATTCATGCCCGGGACCTGGTCGAGCTGGTTGGAGTCGATGCGCTGAGGGATACCTATTGGGCGGTCGTTACTTCATGTGAGTTTCCGCGATCGGTACAGGCTTACTTGGATGTGCTGAACCAGACGGTGTATGAGTAAGTAGATTTGGTTGTTGTGGCGCACTCTCTTGTCGAGGGTGCGCCGTTTTTTTGAAAAACATCATGGATTTTTAGGCAGGGTTTTGTTGCAAGGGACTCGGGACAGATAATTTTTGAGTTGAAATCTGACGGTTATTATTGATATAATATGCTAATTATGTCGTCGTTAAATTATATTGCTATTTTGGGCCGCCAGCCAGAGCTGGGCTTGGTGGAGCTGGAATCGCTTGCGGGCGCCGATGGGGTGGAGCCGCTGGGCCG
>CAYOOH010000121.1:0-2657 GCA_964405545.1 uncultured Candidatus Saccharimonadales bacterium
GTTGGCTACGCCGATGGGGTCAATGAATTATTCCAAGGTCTTGAACTGAAAACGGAACAAATCAAAACCGCCATATATTAAGCCCCAGTAGACCTAACACTTTTTGTTTCCGTAAATAAAGATAATTCATGATCCCCACACGAAAGAGGTCATCATGGTTTCACAGCGCGACTCAATGCCGTCTTGATCAAAAAATCCCCATCATCTATCTCTTGTCCGCTCCAAGTCCAGGATGCTTCAGGCCCGGCCAAGTCTCCTCAGGAGATCCGGCCGGGCCTATCTTCTTAGTGTGACGGGCATAACACCCGCCGCAACCATGCGACCAATCACAGGCTATGATTGCGCCCCCAACAAATCCCGGGGCGAAATCCCCAGCCGCCGTCTTGCAGCAGCCGCCCACAGATGCGGCGGCTGGCCGGCTCGCACATTACGCACCTCAGCTATGGTACTCAGAGCATGCATAGACGCCTCCAGGCCCAAATCGGATACCACCAGCACCGTTCGTACTCCATCAATCAGTCGATTTCCGCCCTGACATACGCCCAAACGGCCACCAATCACCAGGGGATCTCCAGCTCGCAGGATTACACTTCCGGCAGCCTCCCAATCAAAACTCAGCTGCCATAGCGCTTCCCCGTTTCCGCCAATCATCCAGACGCAAATCTCAGTATCGGACATATCCATAACTTCTTTCGACCATAAAACCGCACAAGGACTCATCTACTTAATTCCAAAACAGCCCGCCCGTCAAGCAAAAAACAGTGGTGTTAGGGGAAGGACGGCGCCTACCACAAAAATATGGTCCGGCGGCAATCCCATCCAGAGAAAGCAGCCGGACCTATCCTCACACTACCTGCGCTTCACGCGCCGGTCATAACATCAACCATATGGTCTCTAAAACTGGCGGCATCTCTCACCGCGGGCGGATCGCTGCACGGCGAGAAGCTACCCCCGTGACAAATCCGCCACTCATCCGTTCCGGCCGGCACCACCAGCCACCATTTGCCGCCATACGGCAGCGCCACAAAGACTCGATCGCCCTGCACAGCGATCCTGACCGACAAGCCTCGAAACGCCCTCTCGGCTCGTCGCCGCAGGTCGTCGTGACCTTCGGTAAACTTCGGCTGCATTTTAGCACCCCTTTGCTTTATCGGATCCTCGCCCGGGGTTCCAGGTGAGTTCATAGATTAAACACCCCAGCTCTTCCCTGCGCAAGTCTCTATAAAACAAAAAGTGACCCGCCAACCGGCTGATCACTTCAATAAAATAATTCCTTGGTAGCCGCCCTCTCCGCCCGGCTGTAAAAGCCCGGACGGAGAGGACAGTGCGGGAGGGGAGCCGCTTAACTGTAGATGGGCGGGGTGACGGTAGCCACCGCGCGGTCGTCGCCGGACCGCTTGGCCCGGCTACGAATCTCCAGGATCGACGGCCCTCGCCAGGTGACCAGGACGCTGTACTCGACCTCGCCCTCGGCGCGAAGCACGGCCACGTGCTGCCCGACCCTGATGTCTTTCGGGTAGTCCACGCCGACCGCACCGCCCGCCGCCTTCTCCAGCTCGGCCATCAGAGCGTCGAGCTTGGTGGCAAGGTCGTAGCCAACGCTGATCACAAGCTCAGAATGATACGGGTGCATACCAAGTCTCCCAACTTGAGTACGGACCACTCGGCGACTGCCGAATGAACTCACATAAGATAACACATAATACAATATAAGTCAATGATAAGCATGTCCGGCCTTTAAACGAAGCAATCAGCTATCCCCCGCAATTTTGCCCTCAAACAAAAAAAGACCGGCTCCCGCCGCCGGCTATCTCGTCAATAATGCATGGAACCCGTCCCTCCCCCAAAAACTAGAGGGAGGGACGGGGTAACGACTACTTTGTGCAGGCCTGCAGATTGGTTAGAGCCGCCGGCTTCGGCTGCCCAACCTGGACTACCTGGAAGGTACCCAGGCAGCTTCCGTAGTAATTAGCGTACCGAATAGCATACACGCCCGGTACCAGCCTGGCTGCCACGTCGGCGTGGATCGTTGACGCGAACATCCGCAGCAAGCTGGCGTCATCCCACTCCACAACCGGCAGGTCGGGGTGGCTCTCGGGAGCATAGGCATGGGTCTGTTCGATCACAAGGCGGCTATCAGCGTCGCCGGAGCTGGCGCTGAACTTGATCTCCACCTCTGCACTCGGCCCATCAATGGTCAGTACCGGCTTGTCGAACACAGCTGTCACGTCGCGAGCGTACGTCAGGGTGACATTCAAGGTCTGACTCGTCGGCGGCAGTGCCGGCCGGCTGGGACCACTCAGGCTCCAGATGGCGCCAACCGCTAGCAGTACCGCAAACGCCACCAATACCAGCCCGAGCGGAATACGCTTACTCCACAGACTACGAAACACGGAAAAAACCTCCGGGTTGTTGAAGAGCGGGTCATTTAGGACTAACATATCAAAGCACAAGGAGGAGATAAAAGCAAGGAAGCCACGGGTCTAAAATAACCTGCATCCTTCACCACCCGCTATAATACCCTCATGACCGACCCCCTCCGCGCCAAACTCAAGACCCTGCCCGCCGAGCCCGGCGTCTATTTTCACCGTGACGCTGACGGCAAAATCATCTACATCGGCAAAGCCGCCGTCCTCAAAAACCGTGTCATGAGCTAC
>CAYOOH010000122.1:0-2657 GCA_964405545.1 uncultured Candidatus Saccharimonadales bacterium
GAGGAGGCGACCTTAGCCAAGCAGGAGACGTTTATCGGTAACTTGGTCGGAGCGCTGGAGGGTAGATTCCAGAACAGGGTCAACGAGGGCTAGCTAGCAGTGCGACGGATCCGAAGCAGGGCTTTGAGGTCAACGGCGCTGAGGATGGAGGCGGCGAAGATGATGAAGCCGCCGATGAGCTCGTGAGGGGCTGGGATTTCGCCAAAAAAGATCAGCCCAACCAAGGTAGCGAAGAACAGTTCGGTAGCCAGGATGACAGTGCCGACATTGACGTCGAAATGCTGGAAGCCATAGAGCAACAAGTTGCCTAGGCCAATGAGCGAGCCGGCAAAGATGAGGCCGGCAATGATCGGGCCGAGGCTGATGGTCCGGATGGCGTCTTGGGGCCAGATAGCCAGCACCGCTAGCGCCATAACGGTGCCAAAGGCGTATTGGTAGAGCAAGATACTGTTGCGATCGACGCCGGCCAGAGTCTTACGGATACTGTTGGACAGGCCGTCGAGCAGACCCGAGCCGACGGCCGCCACTACCCCAAGACTGAGGGACAGGAGGGCAGACGAATACATGGCCAGACCGGCCAGAGCCAGACCGATGGCCAGAAGTTTGGTGGCGGTAAGTTTTTCTTTTAAAACCAGGGTGCCGACGACGAGTGAGGTAATGATACTGCCGCCATAGACTAGAAAGACGGCGTTGCCGAGGGTGGTGAGATTAACGGCGACGGTAAAGAGCAAGACAACGCCGCAGAAGGCCAGGCCGAGGAAGGCGGCCTTGGCCAGGGTGCGGCCGGCTAGGCGAACGGGGCGCTTGATGAAGACGGCGATGGCGGCCAAAAAGATGAAGGCGAAGACGAACCGGAAGGCGACTTGAGCGTTGTTGCCAAACATATGAGCCATCTCGCGGATAAAGAGTCCAAAACAAGCATATAAGAGTGCGGCGCTGAGGAGAGCGAGCGCGCCCTTGGTGGAGGTGGTGTGTGTCATGATTGTGGGTGTTATTGTAGCGGGTTTTGGGTGGTGGGGGTAGAGGCCGTGGCCGAGACCACAGGCTAGCGCGCGCCGATCAGGTTGGTGGATTCGTAGCGGCGTAGGCTGCGGGTAAAGAGCATTAGGGTGATCGCAAGCCAACAGAGGGCCACGCCGAAGCTCAGTAGCACATAGCCCCAGTGCAGGCCGCGCAGCGCGTCGAGGGGAATGACGCCAATGAGCAGGCCGGGGAAGGCGGTGAGGAGAACGGTGCGAAGGGTGCCAGACAGTACGCCGGAGGGGTAGAGACCGGTATCGAGGAAGAACATGCCGATATTACGGGCGATTTTGTCCGAGTCGAGCAGGTAGAAGGCCAAGAGGTAGGGCATGAGGGTAAAGCACCAGAAGGCGATAACGCCGATGGCGAAAGCGGCTAGGAAAATGAGAAGTGAGAGGGGTGTAGCGTGGATGTGTATGGCATACCAGCCGGTAAGGACTAGGCCCATAAGCAGGTCGCCGACGGTAGCGATCTCGATCCGGGAGGCGGCGATTTGGGGCAGGATGGCGGTGGGCTTGGTGAGGAAGCTATCGAAGGCACCTTGGTCAATGTAGCGCGACAGCTCCAAGAAGCCGCCGCAAAACATCATGACAGCCGAGAAGATGAGCATGTTGATGCCTTGAACCCCGATGAGGTCGACAGCAGACCAGCCGTTGATGGTACCGAAACGGCTGAAGAGAAATAACCAGGCGATGAGGAGGCCGGCGTTGTTGATGATCATACCGACAACCTGGAGCGCAAAAGCGGCTCGGTAGTGGGTGGCGGCCCGGAATTGAATGGTCCATGACAGCCAAAAAACGTGCATATCATGGCGGAGATCGGTGAGGAGGGCGCGAAGGGAGAGGCGCGCCGCAGAGAGTGATTGCCTAGCCACCGTTAACCTCGATTCGAGTGGTGGTGCGGCGCCAGATGTATTGGCAGAAGAGGATGAGCAGGCCGGTCCAGACAACAGCAGATAGCAGAGTGGGAACGAGGATAGGCATAATGTGGGGGTTGAAAAGCTGGGTGACGGCAGCGTAGGCGCCGAACGGCGAATAGCGCAAAATGTGTTGGATCGCGTCGGGCAAGAGAGCAATGGGAACGAAGGTACCGCAGAATATAAGGCAGGTTTTGTCGACGATGCGGTAGACGGAGTTGGCGTCGCCGACCCAGAAGGCACTCAAGCCGACGCTAATGAAGATAGCAGAGGCGGTGGCGGCTGACAGGAAAAAGAATATGACAAAGACCAGGATCGCCGCCGGCGTGAGATAGCTAAGGTCGGGCGGGCCGACAAAAGCCAGGAGGGCTAGAGGCAAAACGATGACCTGAACCAGAAACTCGAGACCGCTGCGACCCAGGTGCTCACAGAGTTTGACCAGGCGCCAATCGAGCGGTTTGATGAGGGCGGTCTCGACGAGGCCGTTTTTGATCTCGAGGTCCATGACGCGAGAAATGTTGCGAATGCCCAGATTGACAAAAAAGGCAAAACACAGACCGACGCTCCACATGGCATTGGCGTAACTTAGGGCGGCATGCTGGGCAGCTGGGACCGCGTAAGCGACGCGGTAGATAGCGGCAATGAGGCCGAGACGGGCCAGGATTTTAACAACAGAGACGACCAGGCGCTGAGGATTGGCACTCTCCTGGGCAGAGGCAGT
>CAYOOH010000123.1:0-2625 GCA_964405545.1 uncultured Candidatus Saccharimonadales bacterium
CTTCGTACAGGATTTCTTCGAAGGTGGCGCCGTCATCTTGACCCGAGCCGCGCTTAATAGCCCGGTCAATATTGGTGTTGGGGACGCCGGCCTTGCGGGCCGAGTCGACGGCAAGACGGAGTTTGAAGTTGGTGGCCGGGTCGGCGCCGGCGCGGGCGGCTACCGATATGAGAGCGGCAAATTTGGTGAAGCTGGCGCCGCGGCGGGCGTCCTTGATGCCTTTTTGGTGCTTGATGGAAGCCCATTTGGAATGTCCAGACATGGTTTCTCCTTCACGAGTTCGGCGGTAATTATAGCAGAGTTTGGTCCCGAACCGAAGCATGGCTGGAATGAGAGGAGGACCCGGCCATCACCGACCAGCAAGCGGTGCTGAGCCTGAAGATAGATAACGGCAGATGTCAGGCCGTTATCGGCTCGAGGAGGTGGCGCGTTGGACGGGTGAAGCGGCCTTGGCGGCGGTTGGCCTGCTGGAGGGCAAGGGTGAGGAGGGTGATAAGGGCATACATGACGAGCATGGCCGTGAGGCTGAGGTGATCGGTGCGGCCGGCCCAGGGCAGGGCCGCGAAGGCGTCGATGAGTTTGGTAATGAAGCCAAGCAGGAGTGAGGCTGGCCAGGCAAACCAGCCCGCAAAGGCCGGCAGGAGCATGCCACCGAGGCCGGCGATAAAACTGACAGCCATGGCGAGCGGCACCAGGGGCAGAATAACTAGATTGGTAAGGGGAGCGACTATGGACAGGTTGCCGAAGATGTAGAGGATGAGGGGCAGAGTGAGGATTTGGGCGACGGAGGATTCGATCAGGAGGCGGACGACGATTAACTTGGGGTGACCAAGGCGGGTCTCGATGGCGGGTGCGGTAACGAGGATGCCAAAGAAGGCCAGGAAGGATAGGAGCCAGCCTAGGTCGGTCAGATAGGCTGGGTTGTAGGCGGCCGTAGCGCCTGCCACGATCAGGATGAGGGTGAGCGGATTAAACCGGCGGCCGTAGAAGGCAGCCAGCAGGGACAGGACGGCCACGAGGCTGGCTCGGACAATGGAGGCGCTGGCGCCGGTGACAATGAGAAAGCCGACGATTAGCCAAAGGCTGGTAACGAGCGCGACGCCGCGACCGGCCGGCTTGAGCAAGCGATCAACTGCGGCCACGATGATGGTGAGGTTGTAGCCCGAGACGGCGACTAGGTGGCTGAGGCCGACCAGGGTGAGTTGGTCTTGCATGGCTTTGGGGATGAGGGCGCGGATGCCAACCAACAGGCCGAGACCAAAGGAGGCCAGGGGCTCGGGTAGGGCGGTACGGATGCCGGCAAAGAAGTGCTGGCGGAGGCGTTCGAGCCAGTCTTGGTGGGTCGACAGGACTTCGAGTTTGGGAAAGCTAAGCTCGGCGGTGGCGTTGCCGAAGCCGGGTTTGACTTTGCCGGTTAGCTCGACTTGATAGCCCCGCTGCAGCCGAGCTGCGTATTGATGGACACTGAGGGTGCCGGCAAGGGAACGGCCGGCAAGTTGGAGGTGATTGATTTTGAAATCAACTTGGCGAGTCTTGGGGTTGACGGCCGGGTCATCGGCGACAGCGCCGGTGACGGTAATGGTTTGGCCGATGAGGGCGGTGAGTTTGGCTTGATCGGCAGTCCAGGATGCGGAGCGCCAGAGGCCAAGACTGACGGCTGCAAGCATGAGGAAGGTGAGGAATAAACGCGTGCGGTAGGCGGCGATGGTAGCCAGGGCTGTTGCGACGACGGGCCACCAAACAGCATGAAGGCCTGCCCGACCAAGGACGACTCCAAGCAAAAGAGCACCGAAGACAAGGCTAATTTGGGTGGTTTTGCGCATGGGCGTCATTGTGGCTGAGGGAGAGCTGAAAGTCTAGCTTAACCGATAATGTCAGCGCCCCGTTCCGAGCAAGCCGGCTTTAAAAAACAAGTGTGACTTGCACCAGAACGGGGTGAGATTTGAGCTTGTTGCGCGGAGTACCGGAGTCCCAGAAAACGAACCAGCCGGTGTGGGCGTCGTACGAGATACCCTGTGCGAAGCAGAACGTGCTGGGGAAGTGAATTTGATCTAGACATACCCGAATAGAAACCGTATATTGGGATGGTATGGCTGAACCAGTTTTATTAGTTGAATCGCTGACCAAGGATTACGGAAGCTATCGGGCCGTCGATAGGGTATCGTTTGCTATTGAGCGCGGACAGGTCATGGGCCTCCTAGGGCCAAATGGGGCCGGCAAGTCGACTACGATCCAAATGTTGCTGGGCATTACACTCGCGACATCGGGCAGGATCGAATATTTCGGGCAAGATTTTACCAAGCATCGCCAGGCGTGCCTGCAGCGGGTCAATTTTGCATCGGCTTATAACACCCTACAGGGACGCCTGACGGTGGTGGAGAACTTGGTTGTGTTTGCCGGGCTTTACGGGGTGTTCCGGCCGCGGCGCAGGATTGCCGAGCTGCTGGACTACTTTGAGATTGGACGTCAGAGCAATCAGCATTACCGCGACTTGTCAGCCGGAGAGCGGACACGGGTAAATCTGGCCAAGGCACTCCTTAATGATCCGGAGCTAATCTTGATGGACGAGCCGACAGCCTCGCTAGACCCGGATATCGCCGACAAGACCTTGACCCTGATCGAAGA
>CAYOOH010000124.1:0-2563 GCA_964405545.1 uncultured Candidatus Saccharimonadales bacterium
CTGGTAGGCTGGGCGGACTGGGGCCGGTGGTGGGCCGGGCGGCGCTGTTTTTGTTTATTTATCTGGAAGTGTTGGACGCGTCGTTTTCGTTTGACGGGGTGGTAGGGGCATTTGCTATTACCTCGGATGTGTTTACGATTGCGCTGGGGCTCGGGATTGGAGCGCTGTTTGTGCGGGAGTTGACGCTTTGGCTGGTGCGTAATAACACTTTGGAGGAGTTCGTTTATTTGGAACACGGGGCGCATTATGCAATTGGAGCGCTGGCGGTGTTATTGGCGGCCAGTTTGGCCTATGAGGTACCGGAGGCGGTGACGGGGTTGGTGGGAGCCGGGTTTGTCGTGGTGGCGTTGTTATCATCGTTGTCGCACCGGAGGAAAAAGTTGGGGCCGAGCCGGTAGCGGGTTTTGGCTTGAGTCTGGGGCGAGGGGATTTCTAAGGCATTTCCAAAAACAAGTATCGATCCGTCCACGAGGGAAAGATCGATACTTAGAAACTCGATGCCGTTCGATATAGATAGTGCGTTGTACCCCTCTTACAGAATTTCCAGACAGTGAAATTCGAAGGAGTGGTGTCGTGTTCGCACACAATCGAACACGAAAGATATTTTTGCATGTCAGAGCGGTTATTTCTTAGTGCTAAGTTCTAAATAATTTCGGTTACTGGCGTCTTAAATATTGGCATAATGCTTATGGTTACATGACTAACAGGAATGGTGGTGGATGCCTTAAGTGAGTGTGTGTGTGAGTGTGATCGGAGAGTGCCGGGGCTGGGGGCATTTTTGAGAGGATGGCCTAGATAAGTCGCGCGATAATGCCGGCCAGCTGGCTGGGGACAATGTCGGCCTTAATGATGTAGCCGTCGGCTTGGGACTTGAGAGCTTCTTGGCTGGTCTTGTCCTGAGCGAGGTTGGTGAGGACGACGATTTTGGTGTCGGGGTGGCCGTGACCGTCGGGGCCTCGCAGTTCGCGCAGGACTTGGATACCGGTTTTTTCGGGCATCATGATGTCGAGTAAGATCAGGTCATAAGACTGGGCTTGGGCTTTGTGAAGGCCCTCGGCGCCGTTGTAGGCGAAATCAACTTGGTAGCCTTGGCGTTGAAGGACACGGGCGTACATTTCGGCAATGGGCCGATCATCTTCGACGAATAGTATGGTCTTGGTAGTTTTTGATCCAGCCATGTGCTCCTCGGGTGATGGTGCTAATGGTATTATCGCTTGTGGCATGCGGATGCGCAACGGGCTTGAGGGGTAATGAGAAGGTAAAGGTACTGCCCTGGCCTTCGACCGAATCGACGGCGATCTGACCGCCGTGGGCTTCGACGATTGATTTGCACATGTAGAGACCTAGTCCCGTACCCTGGATGCGGGAGCCTATCTCGTTGACTCGGAAGAATTTGGTGAATAAGTGTGGTAGGGCGGTGGCTGGAATGCCCAGGCCGTTGTCGCTAACGGCAGTATCAATGGTGTGTTGACGGATACGTACAGCAATAGTGATGTGACCGGTGCCGGGGCTGGTTTGATTGATGGCGTTGTCGATTAAGTTGGTGAGGACTTCGCGGATGGCGGTGGGGTCGGCGGTTAGCTTGGGTAGGCGGCTGGGTAGGTCCAGGTCTAGATGGCGGAGTTGCTGGCCAAGGCGGTCTTGAAAGACTTGCTTGATATCGGTGATGAAGGCGCGGTAGTCAATGGGCTCGGGTTGGTAGTTGAGCTCACCGTGTTCGATGCGGGCGACGTTGAGCAGATTGTGGAGGAGGCCGTTGAGGTGGTCGGCCGAGGTAGCGGCGCGAACGAGGAAGTCGTGGTTGGTTTTGGACAAGCCTTTGGCCTCTTGGACAAGGAGGTCGAGGTAGCCTTTGATTTCGGTTAGAGGAGTGCGGAGTTCGTGGGCGGCTAGGGCTACGAAGTCGACTTTCATTTGCTCGAGCTGGTGCTCTTGGGTAAGGTCGGTAAAGGTGAGGAGGGCAGCAATACCATTGGGGTCGTCCTGGAGCGCGACGGCTTCGACATCGACGTACAGACTGGTACCGTCGGCTCGGTAGAGCTCGAGGCCGCGCCATTGGCCGATTTGGTGCTCGGTGCCGGCGTGTGAGGCGAGCCAGCGGGTCATGATGAGCTGGCCATTGGCGCGAAAGGGCATGACTTTTTCGGCTAGTTGTCCGGCTACGCTTTCGATAGTGCGACCGGTTAGCTCGGAGGCGGCTTTGTTGAAGAGGACGATACGGCCGGTGCGATCCAGCGCAAAGACGCCGTCGGACATGGAGTTGAGGACGGTACGAAGTTTGCCCCGCTCGGCGTTAATGAGGGCGTTTTCGCTGGCGGTTTGGGATAGGGTTTGCTGGAGTTTGGCGGCGACATGATCGAGGGCTTCGCCGATTTCGCGAAACTCGGCCGCGCCTTGGTGGCGAAACTGCTGCTTGAAGTTGCCGCGGGCTAGCTCGAGGGTGGCATCGTGGATGCGCTTGACGGGGCGGGCCAGGAGCTCGGCGAAGATAAAGCTGAGGATGATGGCGGGCAGGACGCCTAGGATCATGACGGGCAGGACGTAGGACTGGAAGTCGAGTATG
>CAYOOH010000125.1:0-2437 GCA_964405545.1 uncultured Candidatus Saccharimonadales bacterium
GCCTTACTGACAGTATTGTTTGTACTGAGTGATCTGCGCGATGGCGTCGCTACCGAAGTAGGTTTTGACAACCTCGGGATCATGGATACAGTAGTAAATGAGCGGATCGATGATGCTAACAGGAACTAGGCTGAACTGGCTGACGTTTTGGTAGACTTTGCGCATAGTCAGCGTAAATAGCTTACGATTCCCGAACTGGCCACCACCGATGTGCTGGCTCAGCTGCGTTAGGACCGTATACTGAGGAGGCGCGACTTCGGCCAGCGGGGTCAGATAGGTCAACTGGCTAACCGGCGTGGTCCAATCGTACTGCTCAAAAGGCCGCAGTCCGTATGTCGACGGATTGGGGGTCGGTAGCAGGATTTGTAGGCGATGGTCGCCTCCAAGAGCGAGGCGCTGCTGGGCAGTTGCCCGACAGGCATCAATGGTGCCAACAGCCAGTTCGACGGCCCGGCAAAATGGGTCGTAGAGGATGGTACTTCCAACGAAATGGCGGTAGAGGTCTTGCCCCTGTTTGAGCTGGGGATGGGCCTTCAGGTCGATGTTCTCGTAAAGGAGGCCTTGGGCAAGGAGCCAAATGTGGCCGAGCTGACCGCCCAACCATTTTACTCCCGGGCGCATCATGATAATCATGGGGTGGTCGGTATAGATGGTGCGGAAGCTACTTTGGGCCACATAGACATCGTAATGACCCGGAACGAGCATATCGTAACGCATTGGGGCCAGGGCATTGCTGGCGTCTTGAGCTTGGCTGGGACTGGCATGGCGCAGATGCGCAAACATGGCGATCTCGGCCTGGGTAGGCTGATAGGTGTCGCTAATCAGAGACGTAGTCTGGCCAGAACGGTAGGCCGCCAGACCAACCAGGCCTGCGAGCACGATAAGGATGGCCGCGCCGATGAGCAGTAGGCGACGACTCATATTGCTGATTGTCACGGTACTCCCTCAGATGGAGCTTATGGGACCGTCACACTTTGACACAATTTGCCTAAAATTACAATACCGGAGTTGAGGCGGCCCTGGTTAGGACTTGATGCTATGACCGGGATGGGCAGGATTAGTCCGGGGAGCGGTGATGTTGGCCTCGGCGCCGTAGTGCGGGAGGACGGGGTGGTCGGGCCGGGCGTGGGCCAGGGCCGCGCAAGCCGTGGCGAGCCAGTCAGGGCCGGTGGCGCCGACGATTGGGATGCCAAGGCTGTCGGCCAAGGCGTTGAAGGTGGCGTGGCCAATGCGTAGGCCGGTAAAGGAGCCGGGTCCGCTATAGATAATGAGGCCGGTCAGATCGGTCAAGGTGGTGTGGTGGTCGGCCAGGAACTGGGTGGTGCGGCCCAGAAGATGATCGGACAGTTGACGACCCGACTCCCAATCGAGGACGGCGATGGGATCAGGAGTCTTGGCGTCAACAAAGAGCCATAGATGGGTTGTGGAGTCGGCGGTTTGGAGGGCTAGGATCATGACGACTGCTCCTGGAGGCCTTGGATAAGGCGGTCGGAAACGGGTCCGTGGCTTGAGAGCGTGATTTGGCGGTCGGATTCGGCCTGGCCCGGCGTAAAGGTGATGCGGAGGTGGTCGGGGGGCAGCTGGTCTTGGACCAGGCCAGGCCATTCGATGACGGCGATGACGTGGGGAGCGCCGAGGTCCTCGCCCAGCGCCTGGCCCACTACACCTGCCTCGGTGAGCCGATAGAGGTCGTAGTGGTGGAGCTCGAGATCGGGGCTAAGCCGGTAGATTTGGCTAAGGGTGAAGGTGGGACTGGTGACGGGGCGATGGTAACCGAGGCCTTTGGCTAAGCCTTGCACGAAGGTAGTCTTGCCCCCGCCGAGGTCACTGGCTAGCTCGATCACTTCCCCTCCCCGGAGCAACCGGCTGAGGCGTTCGGCCAAATGCTGGGTGCCGGCGGAGTTTGAAGTAGAGATTGCGTAGGTCATAGCGGAATTCATAAATAATATAGGCAATGGTAAGGCCGGCAAGGGCAAAGAGCAACCAGGAGCCGCCGGGGGAGGTGGCCGCAGCCAGGAGCGAGCCCGAGGAACCGGACGAGACAGTGGCTGCCTTGGGGACGGCGGCTTTGGTGGCGGTGATTTTGGTGGAGCCAGTGGCAGATCGGGTGGACTTGGCTGTTTTGGCGGCGGGGGCGGCGATGAGATTGGCGGCGCCGGGGGTTGGTTTGGTGGTCCAGGCCCAAGTGTCGGCTTCGCGGCGAGCCCAGGCTTGGCCGGCGGCGGCTTTGGGCCAGATGATGGTTTGGCCTAGCTGGTGGCCGGCCGGATCAACGAGAGCAAGTGAGCTGCCGCTGTTGGACAGGGAGACTTTGGTAAGGGCTGACTTGAGGGCTAGGTAGCCACCGGCTGGAACGACGGCTGAATTGAGAGTGTGCTTTGTAGTCATACTGGATCCTGTTTTTACAATTTAGCCTGCTATGTCAACGGTCATTTGG
>CAYOOH010000126.1:0-2359 GCA_964405545.1 uncultured Candidatus Saccharimonadales bacterium
AGCGCTGACAGAGATTGGTACCGAGGAAACCGGCGCCGCCGGCGATGAGAATGGTGGGCTTGGGAGTCATGGTGGGGGTCCTCGGTAATGGCGTTGGTTTTTATTGTACACGAAGCTTATACCTTTACTTTAGTAGCATTTTGTGTTTATATGAATTGATCCAAGTATCACCAATGGAGCTGCGTGTCGGCTCCTAGAACTGTGATAGGAGTTCTTTATATGAGCGACCAAGGCGATAAGCTTAAGCTTGCTGCCCAGAAACTGTGTGTCCGGACTATGCCGTTCGGTCACGTGGTGGGCAACGCAGCCAAGGGTGACTGCGTTATCTGTGGATACCACGGCTGGCTGGGTAGTGGTGACGGGGCGCCTCGTTTTGACCTAGACGATCCTTTCTCTACCGGGAAGCAAACTAGGTCCAGGAATGCTCTCAAGAAGAAGTGTGCCAAGCTGGCTAGAAAGCTGGCGAGGCGTCCCGAGCTCAAACCGTTCATTCGTAGCTGGTGAACATACCGCTCTTCGAAGTTATTCCGGTCTTAAGGGGTGCTTCGAGGAGCGGTTTTTGCTTTTATGATTGACTATTTTCGTTATAGCTTTTACTGTAGCTGAGTCATTTTTTGTTGCTAGGAACCCTTTGGGCTTCGCGGAAGAAAGAAGCGCATTATGACAAGTTCGATGCCGGATCTGACCGGACTGTTGGCGCCGGGTCAGCAAATGACCTTGGTTCACTCTGACGCGCGACGGGATGTGTATGAGTCCGAGTGGCGGTCGCCTAACGACGCTTTGCACCGACTGAATCTCTTGGTGGTGAAGGAGGGCAATGTTCCTCTAGGCAACCACTATCACGTCCATCCTGACTATGACTGTCTGGAGCTGTTTATGGTGGTGTCGGGCCGACTGAAGGTCTGGACCCAGCCCTGGAACGGTGGACCTGTCCAGATGGAACGCTATACGGCACCGGCGATTTTGCCCATGCCGGCAGGCGTGGCGCATGTACTGGTGTTTGAGGGGCCGGGAACGCTGGTTGCCATCACCGCCTGGCCGTACGTGGACGCCGGGCCAGACGCCAATACCCATCGGCTGGAGGTACCGAGGCCTAGCGGCACGTAGAGGAATCGCAACTTTTTTTTGCTCCGTCGGCTGCCAGGGTGCGGTCGACGGGGTTTTTACTTGGGAAGAACCTGAGTCTTGAAAACCTCCCACTCACTTCCCTCTCGAACATAAGCCCCGTTTGTCTGCGGAACTCGCTATGCTCAAACAGTCCTCGACTGCAGGTGGCTTATGTTAATCGGGAGGGGAGGGGGTTTGAGACTGAGGTGAAATAAAATTGTTTTCTAATTTGATCGATGTTATTGTAAGCTACCGGTAGCTCAAATGAGTACCGGTAGCTCTCTGAGGGAAAGCGTGGTAATCGCTCATGAAGCTGTACGTTGACCGCATCGAAACCCCCCTCACGGGTGAGGAGTATTGGGAGATTTTCCGATGGGCGCAGGTGCTCCACGGGAGCCCCTCGGCCAGCGGGAATCCGGACTGGATTAAGACCTGGATTGTTGACGGCGGCAGAAAAGCTATGTGCAGCCTAACTGAACTCCTGAGCCTGATGTTGGCGCTAGACTGGATTACTGATGACGAGTACGGGGAATTGTTTTTGCCCGTCCATTTGCCTCCAACGAAGCGAGTGAGAGTGGTGGGTCAGCAGGAGAGCCGACGATTTGATCTGAGCGAGGCTGGCTGGCAGCGCCTGAGCTGGCTGGTGGGTAAGCCGATTCAGCGCTGGACCGAAGAGCCCCCGCCTGGCTATGGTTTGTTCGAGGTGGGTGGGCCGATTGTGCCGACACGGATGCTCGAGCTGGCAGCCCGCTGGAAGGGATCCGGCTCCTGAGGCCTGGCGCCGGTTTTGACGAGAATTTTAGTTGAGTAGGCCCGTTAGTTGTTTAATACAGCTAACGGGTGTTTTGATTGGGTGAGTCCAGGAGTTGGAGGGCTTGGGCGCATTGGTGAAGGGCCGGATGGAGGCTGGCGTCGACGAGGAGGTCGGCTGGAGCCAGCCATTGCTGAGCGGTGTACTCCTCGTTGAGGTGGATAGCGGCTGCTTCGAGAGAGGTGAGGGCGGCGGTGAGGACGAATGAGGTGGTGTGGGTGCCGTGGTCGGTGGGTTCGAGCCGACGGAGGTGCCAGGCGGTGGAGAAGGCGGTGAGGTAGCGGAAACGGTCCGGGTCGAGGGTGAGGCCGAGCTCACGCTGGGCGTTGCGGGAGGCGGTGGTTTCGAGCTGTTCGCCGGGTTTCATGCGGCCGCCGATGATCCACCAATCGGCCTGGGGGTGCCAGGCGCGTTTGCCGAGCAGGATTTGACCTTGGGGGT
>CAYOOH010000127.1:0-2338 GCA_964405545.1 uncultured Candidatus Saccharimonadales bacterium
TATGCCTTCGCCACCGCCACGTACAACTCCGCACCACCCACACGCACCGGCACCTCCCCACCAGCCACCCCCGCTGTCCGCAGCTCCACCGCCAATGTTTCGGCCTTAATCGTCTCGGCATGCGTCCCAATCGCCGCCGCCAGTTCCCCCGCCTCGGTCACAAGTGTCAGCACAATCCGGTCATCCACCTCCAAGCCCGCTTCTTTGCGCACATTCTGCACCGCCCGCACCACATCGCGCATCAGGCCCTCGGCTTTGAGTTCCGGCGTAATCTCGGTGGTTAAGCTAACTGTTGCAAAAGCACTCAGATTTTCGGTCGCCGTTGAATCGCCCCGACGCATTGATCCGGGATTCTGAACCACCCTCTTAACGTTAACTTCTTCAGCAATTATGTCGAGCAGCCCCTGCGCAAACGGATCTTTTGAGTGAAAGCTTAGTTCTTCCAAAGGTTGTCGAACTTTAATCTTCGCCTCAGCCCTACGAGCCAATCCAACCGTAACTACCTCCCGGGCCAGTCGCATCTGCTCAATTAAGACCAGATTAGCCTTCTCCCCCGTCGGCCAATCACTCAAATGCACGCTCTTCGCCTCATTGGTCCCAGATGTGAGCTCGCGCCACAGCTTATCCGCAAAGAACGGCGCCCACGGAGCCAGCAGTTGTGCAATTCTACTGAGCGTATAGTGCAAAGTTATATAAGCCTGTTTCTTATCTGAATCATCGTCACTCTTCCAGAACCGCCGCCTAGACCTGCGCACATACCAGTTGGATAAATCGTCAACTAACTCCCGGACCGGCCGGATTGCTTGCGCCAGCCGGTAAGCATCAGCGGCCTCGGTCACCTCAGCCACCACCTGCGCCAGCCGCGCCAATATCCATTGATCCAGCACGTTGTCGCTCGCTGGCTCCCCCAGCTTGCCCTTTGGTTGCCATCCATCAATCTCTGCATACATAGACAAAAAACTATATGTATTCCACAGCGTACCCAACACGTTGCGCTGAATATCCCGCATAGCGTCGCGATTAAAGCGCATGTAATCGCCACCCACCGCCTGATCGTTACCCAGCAAATACAGCCGCAACGTATCGGCGCCTTCGGTGGCAAAAACCTCCTCCACCGGCGGGTAGTTCTTGAGCCGCTTGCTCAATTTCTGCCCGTCCGCCGCCATCACCATACCGTTCACCAGCACGTTGCGGTAAGCCGGCTTATCAAACGCAATCGTGCTCAATACGTGCATTACGTAAAACCACAGCCGCGTTTGGTCCAACCCCTCACCAATGTAGTCCGCCGGGTAGCTGTCCCGGAACACGCTCTCGTTCTCAAACGGGTAGTGCTGCTGCGCCACCGGCATACTGCCGCTCTCAAACCAGCAGTCAAACACCTCCTCGATCCGGCGGTATTTCTTGCCGTCCTTCTCAATCACCACATTATCAATCCCCGGCCGGTGCAAATCCTCGAGCTTGCCATCGAGCCCCGCCAATTTCACCAGCTCGTCCAGGCTCTCCACCACCAGATAGTCGTTCTCGTCTTCCACATTCATCCAGATCGGCATCGGCGCGCCCCAGTACCGGTTGCGCGAAATCGCCCAGTCGCGGACCCCCTCGAGCCACTTCCCGAAGCGCCCTTCTTTAATGTGCGCTGGCTGCCAATTAATCGCATCGGCCGTCTCTAGCAATTGGTCCTTAATCTGGCTCACCCCCACAAACCAGGTCGTAATCGCGTAATACAATAGCGGCGAGTCACAGCGGTAGCAAAACGGATACGTGTGCGTAAACGTCTCGGCCGCATACACCCGGCCCGCTTGCGTCAAGAGCTCCACAATCGTCTTATCCGCACCCTTAAAGAACTTCCCCGTCACCTCGTCATGACCCATACCCGGCTTCATGTGACCACCCGTATCCACAGTTGTAAGCACCGGGAAACCGTTATCCTGGCCAATCTTGAGGTCGTCCTCGCCATACGCCGCCGATACGTGCAGCACACCCGTGCCGTCTTCCACGCTCACATGGTCGCTCATACGCACGTGGTACAGATTCTCATGCCCCTCGTACTTCTCCAACCCCTCCACCTTAAACAGTGGCTCATAGCGCTTGCCCGCCAACTCCGTCGCCTTCACGGTCTTAAGCACCTTCGCCCCATCTTTCAGCGCCCCAAGCCGCTTCTCGGCCAGCACCAGCACCTCATCGTTTTCCTCGGTCTTCACATACACGTATTTCTCGTCCGGATGCACCGCCACCGCCCCGTTTCCAGATAGACTCCACGGCGTAGTCGTCCAGGCCAACATACTCGCATCCTCATCCACCAGCTTAAACTTCACGTACAAGCTCGGGTCCGGCACAT
>CAYOOH010000128.1:0-2273 GCA_964405545.1 uncultured Candidatus Saccharimonadales bacterium
TACGTTCACTTTTTCCTAACACGACGCTCTTCCTATATCTTCGATCTCGGCCCGGATATAAATTCTAATAGACCAAGAAAAATAATTCTTAAACGGCCCCGCTCGTCGAACACGGCGCTGACGCTCAAATCCCGTCTGTTCAGCCCGCACCTTAGCGGCCGGGCGAACAAACGAACTCACTACCCTTTTCCAGCCGTACGCGCTCACGCCTTCCGCAGACCCCACCTCTTCTAGCATTTGCCGTACCACTGGCTCGTGTCTCCGATGCCAGTCCGGATCGCGCGGACCCCTAAGATCGGCGTAAACCGGCCGGCCCCGACGAGAACCGTCCTGGCCCCAAAAAGCCCGTTCGCACACCACCTCCAAAAACTGCGCGTTAGTCCAGCTAAGCTGGCGTCCAAAACTATAAGCCGACCGCAAAGCCGCCACCGCCACCGGATAAAACACCTCCTCGTTCACGGTCCCCGCTTCTTCGGCCGTAGCTGCCTCAAAACAGTCCAGAGCGTCCCACGCCGTACGGGCCGCCTCCAGCTGCAGACGCAGCCAAATCACCGCCCGCCTCATATCTTCCGATCGCACCACCCTAACCGGACGAGCCGGACGAGTTTCCTCCGCTAGCCGCAGAGCCTCAACCACCAACCCACGCAGAACCGGGTTAACTCGCTCGGGCGGTCCAAACAAGATTGACTCATAACGAGACACAAGCAACCCCCTCCACACACAAATTGTCAAAAGGCCGGCCCATTATCAGTCCTGCGCCCCTCAAATGCAAGTTTACCTCTGCCCTTTCGCAAGATAATCCAATCTAACTAATGACATAACTGCTCAGACTTTATATTATGAACAATAAGAGCCTCTCTCTTGCCGGTCCACATTAATTACGAAAGGTAACCAATGGCAAAAATCCTTGTTGTCGAAGACGATCCGTTGATGTCCCGGATGTACCAAAAAATCTTCACTTTTGAAGGCTACGAGGTCACCATGGCCGCCGATGGCCAGGAAGGCCTCGACAAAGCCCGCGAAATCAAGCCCACCCTCATGCTACTCGACGTCATGATGCCCAAACTCAACGGCCTTCAGGTCCTGGAGAAGCTCAAGGCCGATCCCGAGACCAAAGGCATTCCGGTTATCATGCTCACCAACCTAGCCGGCGAACAAGATGCCGAGTCCGCCCTTACAAAAGGCGCTATCAAGTACATCATCAAGAGTGAGCACGACCCCAAAGAAGTAGCCGACATGGTCAAAGAAATCCTGGCCGGCTATACTCGAGGTGATATTCCCGGCGTCACCCCGACAGCTCCTGCTGCTTAAACCTCGTCCAGGTCACCCAAAAATCTAACGCTCTTCATTATTCCCCATAATGATTCCCTCTCATCTAGAGGTTGTCATTATGGGGAATAATGTGTTACAGTAATAATACCACGTTCCCTCCAACATTAGGGAGAATGTTATGTTTACTGGTCTAGGGCCGCTCAGTGGTCGGCAGGTCCACAGCCTCCTGGACGTCGATCTCATCGGGATATTCGGATGGAATGGGCCTATCCGAGTCGAGGAGCGCACCGATGGTCCCGAGCTTGAGCTCGAAGTTGAGCACAACCTTGGCACGTTCGGTTTCAGCCCCGGTCTGACCGGCGTTCTCAACTGCGCCTGGAATGGAATGCCGACCGCCGGCCTACTCCTGATCGTTCGGCTGCCGGCCAGCCACCGCGATATCTGCGTCGTAAAAGTCTCATCCAATAGTTAGCTCCCTGCATCCCCTGAGTGGCAATTACTCGGGGGATGTTTACTTTAGCCTAGTCATGTTGTATAATAACCAGGCTCGTTTACCGCTCACCCAACCCAAAGAAGGGGCAACATCATGAGCCAGAGCATGCGTGTAGACCGGAAAACCGACGCCGCTCTCCGAGCCGGCGTCAACGGCGGACTCGGTCAGTGGCTGATGGATCACATGCACCAACCCGCCGGCTCTCCGGCCAACGCTCTGTTCGGCGTCGGGGTCTATTGCCTCACGCCCAACTCCAAGCCGCGGCTGCAGATCGTCATGTTCGTCGACGGCCAGCACCGCCGTACCTGCCGCCTCGATGGTGAGTGCTTCAGCCAGGCCACTCACGACCTCGTGGAGGAGCTGGCTGTCGGCCTCGAACCGGCCGAGGAAGCGGTTGTCGTCTAGTCCAAACCCATCGTCCCGGGGGGGGGGCGCGGGCGCGCCGCCCCGCCGCAGCGCCGGCCCCAACAGAAGAGAAAAACCACACCAAGCGCGCCAACCGTAAAAA
>CAYOOH010000129.1:0-2248 GCA_964405545.1 uncultured Candidatus Saccharimonadales bacterium
ATTTCCAAGCTAATTATTGAAAGCGGGGGCGGTAAGCTAGAGCTGGTGAAGAGCGAACTGGGTAAGGGCAGTGTGTTTAGTTTTACTCTTCCCGTGGCTAGTCCAGCCCAGATCACCGAAAGCCAGCTCCACCCCATGGACCATGCCGCCGGAAACTCAACGCCGACTATTATCGCGCCCACAGCTCCGACAGTTAAGGCTGACGACAAAACGGCAGCGTAGCCGTGCGGTGGGGGGCTGAACGGTTGACTAAATAGACCAGTCGGTGGGTGTGTTTTTTGTGTCCGGTTAGGGCGGGCGGATGTACGTCTACCAAAAAAGGCACCTGCGAGAGATGCCTTTTTGGTTTGTCGTTACTATAGGCGCAGGGATTAGCTGGAGGCTTTGGCGGCGGCGCGCTTGCCGATGATTTCTTCGGCCACATTGCGCGGGACTTCGTCGTAGTGATCGAACTGCATGGTGTTGGAGCCGCGACCTTGGGTCATGGAGCGAAGCGTTGTAGTGTAGCCAAACATTTCGGCTAATGGTACGTAGGCACTGATGACTTTGGCGTTGGAGCGGTCTTCCATCTTGTCGATACGGCCACGCTTGGCGTTGAGGTCGCCGATGACATCACCCATGAACTCCTCGGCTACCACAACTTCGACTTTCATGATGGGTTCGAGGATGACAGGGGTAGCTTTCTTGGCGGCAGCCTGAAAGGCCATGGAGCCGGCGATCTTGAAGGCCATTTCGCTGGAGTCGACGTCGTGGTAGGAGCCGTCGTAGAGTTTGACTTTGATGTCGACCATAGGAAAGCCGGCCACGACGCCGTTTTGAATGGCTTCTTTGATGCCTTCTTCGGTAGGCTTGATGTATTCCTTGGGGATGACGCCACCCACCACGGCGTTCTCCCAGGCATAGCCAGCACCGGTCTCGTTGGGCGAAACCTCGACCCAGGCGTCACCATACTGACCACGACCACCGGACTGCCGGATAAACTTGCCTTGGGCTTTGGCCGTGTCTTTGATGGTTTCGCGGTAGGCCACCTGGGGACGACCAACGTTGGCCTCAACTTTGAACTCGCGTTTCATGCGGTCCACGAGTATGTCGAGGTGGAGCTCACCCATGCCTTCGAGGATGGTTTGGGCGGTTTCTTCATCGGTATGGACGCGGAAGGTGGGGTCTTCTTCGGCCAGGCGCTGGAGAGCGTTGGCCATTTTCTCCTGGTCGGCCTTGGTCTTGGGCTCGACGGCAATGGAGATGACGGGCTCGGGGAAGACAATGGACTCGAGGATGATGGGGTGGTCAACATCGGAGATGGTGTTACCTGTTGTCGTATTCTTGAGACCGACAGCGGCGGCGATGTCACCGGCGTAGACTTCTTGAACTTCTTCGCGCGAATTGGCGTGCATCATTACCAGGCGGCCGATGCGTTCGCGCTCGCCGGTTGAGGCATTAAGAACATAGGAACCAGCCTTAAGGGTGCCGGAGTAGACACGGAAAAAGGCTAGCTTGCCGATAAAGGGGTCGGTGGCAATCTTGAAGGCCAGGCCGGAGAACGGCTCGGAGTCGGCGGCTTTGCGGTCGATTTCGCTGCCGGTTTTGGGCTCGGTACCCCAGACGACGCCGATGTCGAGCGGGTTGGGCAAGAAGTCGACGACGGCGTCGAGGACTTTCTCAACGATTACGCCCCGCCCGTCGCCGCCGGTAACGACAAAGAACTGGCCGGACAGGACTGACTTGCGGATAGCGGCCTTGAGCTCGTCGACGGTTAGATCGTGGCCTTCGAGGTAGCGCTCCATGAGGGCATCGTCAGACTCCACGGCGGCTTCGACCAGGTGGCGGCGGTAACGCTCGGCTTTTTCTTTCATGTCTTCGGGGATTTCACTAACCACTAGCTCGTGGTCTTTGTAGTCTTTGTAGGTGTAAGCCTTCATCTCGATCAGGTCAACCACACCGTTGATGGTCTGCTCAAACCCGATGGGCAGGTGGATGGCGTAAGCCTGCTTGGACAGGCGCTCATGAATGGACTCGAGTGATTTGTAGAAGTCGCCGCCGGTCTGGTTGATTTTGTTGATGAAGCAAATGCGCGGCACGCCGTATTTGTCGGCCTGGCGCCAGACGGTCTCGGATTGTGGTTCGACGCCCATTTTACCGTCAAAGACCGTGACGGCGCCGTCGAGCACGCGCAAGGAACGCTCAACCTCGACGGTGAAGTCGATGTGGCCGGGCGTGTCGATGATGTTGATGCGCTTGCCCTTCCAGA
>CAYOOH010000130.1:0-2244 GCA_964405545.1 uncultured Candidatus Saccharimonadales bacterium
TCTCGTTGTGGGGCATTGTGGGGGGGGGGGGGGCAGCGCGCCATGAAGGCCTTAAAGGTGAAGCGCCCCCGAGCATTTGGTGCTCGGGGGCTTGGAACGTTACGATGGGGTAGTCCACAGGATGACCGCAACGAAGACGAGTGCCAAGACTAGGCCGATGGCCCAGCCGATTCCACCACCGACGAACGGCGGGAGCACCGGCTCCGCGCCGGGACCGTAGTCCTCGTCGCACATGAGCCCTGTTGAGTCGTAACCGGCCTTGTCACACATGGGTCTCTCCTTGTCTGTAGACGCAGCTTGTTTTATATTATAGCGGTAAAAACTAAAAAAGTCAAATCTAGAGGACTGAGAGCTCCTTATAAATTATAATATTGGTTCTTGACCAAAACCTCTCAATGTTTTATGTTTCTGAAGCTTTGTTGGATTCCCTGGAGGGAGTTTCTGTGAGTAGGTCCGTTCCTGTCCCCGAGCCCGTAGACGACGACCAGCCGGAGGGCCGCGGACAGCGAGTAACGCTGGCTGCGACGGTCTGGATATTGGTTGGGGGTTTTGGTGAGTGGGTGTTTCACTTTTGGGCGTTGGGACTGAGCGGTCAAACGGGAGTCTTTCCCTACAGTACCGCGTTCTTCGTTTGGTGGGGGGTATTGAATTTCCTAGCTTTGTCAGTGCTCGGAGTAGTCGCGGTAGCCATCCGGCGATACCGACACCGGGAGGACGAGGCTGGCGATTCCGAAATGGATAGCCACCTGGCTTAGGGGAGCGCCGTTTTGAGGCGCTCTTGGTCTGGTTTTTGGTCGTGACCAAGAACCAGGCTCGCTCCGAAGGCATAACTTTTCTTTTGGTTGTGAGCTCGGAACGAGTACATTGGACGTGAGGCATAAGTGTTTTAGTCAAGGCGACGAAGGTTTGAAATAAGGACGGCTGGCGGCCACGATTGTGATCAAAAAGCAGTTGTGACAGGCGGCCGGACTTGTGCTAGCATGGTGTGCGGTCAAGGTTTGGCCGCATGATAGGATTTGACCAAACGAGGATGGTGATACTCGATGGCTGGTGTAGTTTGGGGCTGGCTGGCGGCCGGCTTGAGTATGACGGGATACATCTGGTACGGAATCACTGTCCTGCGAGGCCGCGTACAGCCGGAGCGGCGGTCATGGCTGATTTGGGCGGCCCAGTATAGTGTGTTGCTAGTGGCTCATGAGGCCAAGGCAGCAGTCGATCCGCTGTGGTTGGTAGGAGCTCAAACGCTGGGCGTGCTTGTTATTTTTGAGCTGTCACTGGTGTTTGGTGTGGGCCGCTATGGCAGGAAGAGCGTGGGGATTTTGGCCGGTGTGGGTGCGGGGCTGGTGGCTTGGGGCCTGACCAGCAATCCCACCGCTGCGATTGTTATTGCGCTCCTGATTGAGCTAACCGGGGCGGTGTTCACGTTGCGCCACTCTTACCGGCATCCCGACGCCGAGCCGGTGGGGCCATGGGTGTTGTTCGCGGTCGCGGGTCTAGCCGGGCTGCCGGCTGTGGGCAGTGAGGCGGATTTTGGCCTGTACTTGTACCCGGTAGCACTGATGGCCATAAACGCGGCCGTGGTAGTAACGGTGATGTGTGGCCGTCGCGCGCAGACACGTTTGCTTGCGGTGGCTTCATAATAAGCGGCCCCCGAGCACAATGCTTGGGGGCCGTATTTACCTTAGTTGACTTCGTATCGACTATGGATAATGCCGCCGGGTAATCGAAGGCTATCACGCAGGCTCAGACGAAGCTGGACGGGGTGGTCGCCAAACAGGGAAGTCCCTGCGCCTAGGGTAAGGGGGTAGAGGCTGACCCAGGCCTCGTCGATAAAGCCGCCAGCGGCGAACAGGCTGTTGATTTGGCCGCCACCGGATAGGACGGCCTGAATGTAGCCGTCGGCATGAAGCCGGCGCATGACTTCCATGGGGCCGCCCGACAGATAGACGACGGCCGGATTGTCTGAGGTGAGGCCGGGGTTGGTGGTGAGAACGTAGGTGCGGACTTTGGGAAAGGGATTGGTGGGCTGGTGGTATTGCTGGTAGGTAGTATGGCCGACCACCAGGGCGCCGGCGGTATTGACTAGCTTGGCGAACTGGCGCTCGTCTTCGGGGGTAATAAAATCCGAGCTACCTGCTGAATCGGCGATAAAGCCATCGATCGACACAGCTGGATACCAAATGAGTTTCATGGGGTAATGATAAGCAATTGGGTTGCTTCGGGCAACCTTGGGTGTAGGTTATA
>CAYOOH010000131.1:0-2188 GCA_964405545.1 uncultured Candidatus Saccharimonadales bacterium
GAACATTGGAGTACCCATTGGACCCGAAAGTGGTCGTCAGCAGCGCTGACGTACAGCAGGCGGTAGACGTCGCCAACCAAAGCCAAAACCCAGGCGGCACCCATAGCCAGACAGGCTCACAGACCCAAGGCTCAGGTGCCGCCAGCGGCACCCCAACCAGCACCTCAACCAGCAACACCGCCAGCGCTCCACCAGCCCAGCCCACCAAGCGCGAGCTACGCATCCTCACCCTCGCCGAGGCCGACCTGGTGGATTGGTGCACGGCCGCCGGCATCCCCACGCAGGCGTTCTCCTTTGTCCTAAAAGACAATGCCGCCAGCACCGAGTGGACCACCACCGGCACCAATTTTCGAGCCAAGTTCGATCTCAACGGCCTCACGCTAACCGTCGCGATGGAAACCCGACTCGGCTGGCAAGTCGTCAAGGACCAAAACCAGATCGTCGCCGCCAACAAGGCCGAAACCGACCTGGTTCAATCCCTAACCGATAGCGTAGTTAAATGGTTCGTGCTGGTTGGGATAACCAACCCGCCCAGCATCGAGATCGACCTATCCACCAAGACAGTTACCTGGCAATACCGTGGATACAAGTTCAGCGCCGTCCAGGACGGGAAGAAGCTGAAGGTCAAGCTCGTGGTCGTCATATTCAACCGTGATGCCATCGAGGTCAATGTCTCCGCCAAGGACGAATACGACAAGGTCATCGCGAGTCCACCCCGATTGACCCCCGACGAGATCGCAACTCTCCAGTCGGGTATCGCCGTCGAGGCTTTCAAGGCCTGGTTAGGTGGTAGTCCTGGCTCCCATTGGAACCTAGCGGTCGAAGCCGACCAGACAATCATCCAAACGGAAACGCCTGATCGCATGATCGTCTGGATCTATACACCAAGCTCGAGCACCCTAAAAGTCATGGCCGAAGTTCCTCTCGGAACCACCGGAGCCGTCGAGCTTCGCGGCAAGCACTATGTGACCGTCGGGAGTCCGGCCGACATCGACCTGCTCCCAAAACCCTAGTCCGTCACGGCCCGGGGATTCAGCAATCGCCACGCGCGACCCGCTGAATCCCCGGGCCTAACAGTCTTATTCGATCGAGATCCATTGTCTACATATTCAACAGGAATTGGTCGGGTCAAAGGCAACAACACGGATCCCTCAAATCCTCCACCGGACGGCTTGCTTTCGCTAGTCGCCGTACGACTCTACGCCACAACACCACAAACACCCCAACTGCCACTTCCAGGGCTAAAGTAACAACTTCGGAAGAACGGTGCTTGACCATTCTTCCGAAGCATCTCCGTTAAAAGTCCTGAAGCCAGCGATCCTGCGTAAAACGCCAGTCAACCGAGTTCATATCTGCATCGAAGATGATGCAGAAATTGCTCTCGCTGCCCTTGGGATAAATCATTACCTTAGCTACCGGCTGCCGGCGTCCTCGGTCAAAATAAACGGCCACCCGCGAGCCAAAATCGCTGTCATCATCACTTGGCGCAGAATACTCGTTACGAGCTGACTCGTTACGGAGTTGCTGGATCGCCTCGCGAATCAATGCCTCTCGCATCGATCTGAGGGTGTCAAGCTGCTGGTCCGTCTCGCGCCGGCTTGCCACAATAGCCTCCAGGAGGTAAAGGAGAGTTCGCGGATTTTTCACCTTCTAGTTTTCGCTCTCCACCAAAAGCCAGAAGACCCTCAATATATCGGTCCCGTTAGACAAATTCAATCCCCCCACCTCATCATCTCGACCCAACCCCCAAACTATCGTAAGCTTAAGGGGTAACGCGCATCATCGTTGCGGCGCACTTGCGAGATTGTGAGCATAAGCGGGATCAGACCTCGACCCGCTCGGAGAACATCAGCCCATGGGTCAGCACAAAGTCCCCCAAAACGTCGAAGCCGAAGACAAAATCCTCGGCCCTTTAACATTGCGACAATTCATCTACGCAGTTATCGGCATTGGTTGGGCCGCCATTTGTTTTGGCCTCCTCAACAAACTCCCCATCATCCTGGTCCTAGTCGCTGGACCGCCCACCACATTGTTCCTGCTCCTGGCGTTCTACACCCGCGACGGCCAAAACTTCGAGCAACTCCTCCTTGCCATGGTTAATTATTTTGCTGCCCCCCGCCAGCGCCTCTGGGTCAAGGAACAAGTGGCCGAGACCTTCCATGTCGAACCCGCCAAACACCTAGCAGAA
>CAYOOH010000132.1:0-2127 GCA_964405545.1 uncultured Candidatus Saccharimonadales bacterium
CGACGAATTGTCGAAGTGATTTATCATGGCATGATCGAAGTAAAAAGGCAATCGCATTTCTTCGATTTCTGCCATTTATTGCTTCATGAAGCTGGCAAGTGCTACCATAAGCATAATCAATGAGGTGGGTGGAATATGAAATATTTGAAGAATCAGCAGGGTCTCATTGGAATTGTCGCCATGCTGGTTTTATTGGTCGCTACCGTTGGTGCTGCCAGCTATTTTGCCTATCAGGCGCGGCAAGCACATCAACCTGTTGCAAGTTCAAGCAAAGATGCAAAAACTGTGCCGCAGGAGTCTACTAAGACGCGAGATGTTGCCGAGGATTTGCTTACTCTCACCCTACCTGCTGGATGGACTAAGGTAAGCGAAAGTAAGTACAAAGACCTGCCGAGTTGTGGCAGTCAGACCTATCATTATGCCGACGATAACGGTAATTTCTTTGATATTTGTGTAGATCCACCGGGCCGGGGTGTTGACGCCGATGCCAGCTGGATTCTAGCCAAATCGGGCAAGGGATTTAAGATCACATCCGAAAATCCCCAGTGTGCTAAGAGCGTGGGGGACGAAGCGATGTTCTGCGCCGCCGGTGATGACATGTTTCTCCTTGGAATGGCTCCAATGGAGGCTGGTAGTTCCGCTACGATCAGCGGGCATACCTACTACTTTTTTGCCGGGAATATCAAAAAGGAGACCGGCGTTGATCTTGAACCCTACCGCCGCATCGTAACGAGTATCCAGGTTAAATAATAGCAATGCTAGGCAGAAGGCTATTGCATTCCGCTTGATCCTTCATCATAATAACCCGTTACAAGTTGTGGCTAAGATGGTTTGGCTGCAATTTTTCTTTGACATGTCAGAACTTCGGAGCAATCGTATTATCTCGAGCCGCCAGATGCTAGGTGACATTTGACCGTTCGGGGTAATGCGATGACCACGGATATGCCAAGCCAAAGCATCGCAACACTCATTCCAACGCAAAGGAGCAATACTCGCTCAGGTGTAGCGAGCAAAGGTGAAGATCAGTACATCTGGAGAAAGGAACCGCAGTGAAACTGGTTAGAACAGCAGGACTACTGGTCATGTTGGTGGTGGCTTTGGCCGCCGCCGCATCACCGGCGCAGGCGCAGCAGGCGTGGCCGCCGGGCGAGGGAACGGTGCCCTCGCCGCCCAAGTTGGGCCAAGGGTGGTTGCGGACAGTGCTCCCGGAGGGGGTAACGGTCGAGTGCTCCATCACCGGGACGCGGCCGTTGCCGGACGGGACACCGGCAAGGATCGTCGAATGCGTGGTGGGGATGGATGCGACGTGTAGCGTTGCATTCCGCCTCCAACTCAGCTGGGATGCCCTGACACAGACGTGGGTGTTTCACAACCTGATCGTCTCGTCCGGGACGTCCGGATGCAGCTTCGCAACCATCAACGCCGCATACTCCAAGGCGCGCGAGGCCCTCGCGTCCGCTCCGGCCCAAGGGGTCATCGGAACTCCGGCGACGGCAAACGCCACCGCCTACGGACGATCGACCGGCCTCGCTCCCTCGGTGGCGCCGGTGACCAGCTCGGGAACGAACTGGGCTGCTCCCTCATCGGTGATCGCAGGCTCGCAGTACGCACCGAACCCCATGAGCACAACAAAGGTCGTGGGGAAGGGAGTTGGTAGTGACTTCCACTACGAGGCAATGGTCACCGTGAGCGTGACCATTCCGTACGTGTACAGCTCAACCGGCACGCGGCAGCTTAGGATCGATGTCAACGACGGACAGTACGGGCAGACCACGCTACCGTACAACCAGACATCTGTCACGGCGTTCGCCTACTTCCACGATCCGTGGGTCGGGATTGGGCCGTCGTATGAGCGTGTGCGCTGGATCAGGGTCTCTGATCCGGTAAATGGGTTTGACGACACCTGGCACAGGGTGGTATACCCGGCCACCTCGCCCGATCCGTTCCCACCGGCGGAGGCATACGATCCCTGCGCCTGTCACTGATTCGTGCGCAAGAACCTCCAGCGCCTGTCATCGAATTCTCGCGCAAGAACCTCTAGCGCGCGGATAGCGCGCGGGGTCTGGAACCACTGACGAACCTGGTCATCGGCGTGGGGTCTCGCGCCCCCCCCGGGGAGATCGGAAG
>CAYOOH010000133.1:0-2094 GCA_964405545.1 uncultured Candidatus Saccharimonadales bacterium
CGTTTGGCGGGCTGCAGGTGGTATTGTGCGGGGATTTTTTTCAGCTGCCGCCGGTCAGTCGAGAGGGATCGCGAGCGGGTGGGTTTGTGACCGGCTCGGCGGCGTGGGCGGCGCTTGAGCCGGTGATTTGCCGGCTGGAGGAGCAGCACCGGCAGAGTGACGAACAGTTTTTGACAATTTTGAATGCCCTGCGGGCGGGTGATGTACGGCGGGACCATGCGGCAGCGTTATTGGCGCGGGTGGATACTCCCCTATCTGGCGCGGTGACAGAGCTGCATACCACGAATGTGGACGTGGACCGGATTAACGAGGCTCAATTGGCGCAGGTAGCAGGCGAGGCGCAGGTCTATGATATGACAACCACGGGCTCGACTAACTATGTGGAGTCGCTTAAGCGGTCGTGCTTGGCGCCGGAGCGGCTGGTGCTGAAGGTGGGCGCATTGGTGATGTGTATTAAGAACGCCTTGGACCGGAAGTATGTCAACGGGTCGTTGGGGGTGGTAACGGGATTTGAGGAACTGACGGGTTATCCGGAGGTTGAGTTGCGAAGTGGCCGCCGCCTGGTGATAACGCCGGAGGTGTGGGAGCTGCGGGACGGCGATAAGAAGCGGGCGTCGTTGACGCAGTTGCCGCTGAGGTTGGCTTGGGCAATTACGGTTCATAAAAGCCAGGGTATGACGTTGGATGCGGCGCGGATTGACCTGCGGCGGGCGTTTGTGCCGGGTATGGGGTACGTGGCGCTGAGCCGGGTACGGAGTTTGGATAGTTTGAGTTTAGTTGGGATTAATAGTATGGCACTCCAAGTGTCGTCTGAGGCGCTGGCGATTGATGAGCGGTTGCGCGTGCAGGGGGCGGTCGATGCCGGGCGGTTTGAGCATTTGCGGGCGGCGGCTGCGGCCCGGCGCGAGCAGGCCGAAGCGGTGGCACGGGGTGAGGCACAGGAGGCACCGTCGCGGGATAAGAGTTGGAGCGGGCGGCTTGAAGGTATGCGCCAGACGTATCCGAATGCTTTTCGGCCGTGGATTGGGGCAGATGATGACCGATTGAGGGAAATGTTTGAGGGTGGTGTACGGCTGGAGCAGCTGACGGGCGTTTTTGGCCGCCAGCCGGGTTCGATTGTGGCGCGGCTGCGGAAGCATTTTGGCGAAGACGTGGTGGTGGAATAAGGTGGATCGTACAGAAGAAATCGTGACTTTTGAGAAGGTTGTGCCTGAGGGCAAAGCTCTGGGCTACAGCCGGGGCAAGGCTTGTTTTGCGATTGGGCCGCTGCCGGGCGAGGTAGCGCGGGTGCGAATGGAGAAGGACAAACCGAGTTTCTGGGAGGGATCGGTGCAGGAGTGGGTGGAGGTGTCGCCTCGGCGAGGGGAGGCGCTGGAACAGCACTATTTGTCGTGCTCGCCGTGGCAGGCGGTGAGTTATGATTATCAGTTGGAGCTCAAGCGGCAGATGCTGGGCGAGGCTTTTGGCAGATTGGGAGTACCGGTGGAGGGAGTGGTGGGGGCAGATAACTTGACCGGCTATCGGAATAAATTGGAATTTTCGATAGTGGCTCGGGAGCGAGGTGGGCTGGGTTTGGCTTTTCATGCCCGTAATAGCTGGACCGAGCTGGTACCGGCGCCTGAAGGTTGCGTATTGGGCTCGGCCCAGATGAACGCTGCGGCGTTGGCCGTGGTGGAACGGATGGAGGAGCTGGGATTGGGCGGGCTGGTCGAGAGTTTAACGGTCCGCCAGAGTCAGACGGATGGGCGGTGCGTGGCGGTGGTGGCATTGCGGGAGGTGGTAGAGCGGGATTGGTCGCGGCTTGCGGGGCCGGAATTAGCCGGGACGGCGGTGACACTGTTGCGGGGGCGCAATAGTCACGAGTTGGTGTGGCGGTCGGGAACGCTTGAGCTGACAGAGTTGGTAGGCGGTTTGGGGCTGACGTATCCGTACGACAGTTTTTTCCAGACGAACGTGCTGATGTTTGGTCGGGCGCTTGAGCGGATTGTGGCGGCGGTGCCGGCAGGTAGCCGGGTGGTGGATTTGTATGGCGGGGTGGGGACGATTGGACTGGGGGTGGCTCGCAAGGCGCGAGAGGTGGTGGGTGTAGAGGTT
>CAYOOH010000134.1:0-2041 GCA_964405545.1 uncultured Candidatus Saccharimonadales bacterium
TGATCTCCGTTATTGCAATCGAGATTCTCGTTATCGTGTCTCATCTGGTGGGTATAGCCTCCCTGGTGTCGCTGATCAATATGATCTAGCCGGACCACTCCGGCACCCTCACCTCCGTCCGCTGGCCGACTCAAGTTTTGACAGCGGACGGAGATTTTGCATCCCAGACCTTGACTAAAAAGCAAAAAGTTTTAAAATAAATACGTTTCGCACCTCCAGCCTCATTCGGAAAGAAAGAGGACAACATGTCGCGACTCACTCCCAATCTGTACACCCAGCGCACCAATAGGGCTGGCGGCTGGCCAGTAGGGCTTTTCGGTCTCCAGCACGGTCAGCGCCGTTCCGATGTCTACGACCGCCTGAATCACGCCAGTTGGTTCAACCCCCAGGGACACTACCTCGGCGCCGGTGACCTATCCGGCGCCGACATCCACGCCATCACCGAAGGACTAGCTCCCGACGAGCTGTTCGTCGTCGCCGACCAGATCGGGGCCGCCTGCATCTTGCAGTACACGAGTGTCGCCCTGATCGTCCAGTACGCCGCTTACGTCCTAAGACCCGGCACTCTCTGCCGTATCGATCGTTCTGGCGTTTTTGCCGACGCCCCCACCTCTGCCTCGTTGGCCCCCTGCCGCTCCCCCCTTGAGTTCTGCATCATCCAGCGCTGGCAGTTCCGCGAGCTGCTGGCCCCGCACAACATTCACTGATGTCGAGGCTCCCTTTCTGTCCTTGTCATGGGCAGAGAGGGAGCCCTTTGTTTTTATAAATAGCACAATAAAAAAAGCGGCCGAGTCAAAAACTCGACCGCCACTCGTTCTTACACGATATGTAGTCTCACCAGGGGTGGCAAGAACTGAAGCAGGCCCATGACCAGCGCCAGGACGCCAACCACAACCAGCAAGGGCTTAAGACCTGGAGTCGATGCGGTAATCATGCTCTTACGGCTGCCAACTGCATCAGCAAGCAAGATTCCGCCGAAAGTCCAGTCGGCAACGCCGGCAATCAAGAAGTCCATGGTTGTCCGCTGGTATCCGGCGACGACCAGTAGTGCCTCAAATCCCATGACCATCGTCGCTACCACAAACACAATCCGCTTCACCATGTCAAACTCCCAAGCAGAGGATTTAGAACAGTCAGATTATATAATAAATATTATATTATAGCAACTCATGCTAAAATAACGATAACCATTATGACGAGGTGAGTGTGTCCAGTCCGGCCTCCAGTCCAGCAGTCCCTACCCTCGACGCCGCCGCGCCGCAACCCGCCGCGCCCGCGCCCATCCTGGCATCCCCGGGCCAGCCCGCCCGGACGTCGACCCCAGCCCCTACCCTAGCGCCCACCACCGCCCCCAGTCCGGCCCCGAGCGCCGCCCCCATATCCGCCGCCACCTTGGCCTCTGTCCCCGCTCCGGCCAAGCCCAAACCCCTCGGCATCCCCGGCCACATCATCTCCATCCGCGGCCTCATCGTTGAGATCGCCTTCACCGGCGAGGCCCGGCCGTCCTTGCGCGAAATCATGACCATCGACGGCCACCCCGAAATCCTGCTCGAAATCCAATCCTTCAACGAACACCGCAACGCCGTTTGCATCACCTTCACCACCTCCAGCCTCGTCCGCCGCGGCGCCAAAACCGTCTCCACCGGCGCCACCATCACGGTCCCGACCGGCGCCCGCGCTCTCGGCCGACTCTTTAACGCCCTCGGTCAGCCCGCCGACCACCTCGAACCCATTGCTGACGACGTCCCCCGCCGCAGTATCTACACTGACGCCTCCTCCACCCAGCAATTCGACAACAAAGACGAGCTGCTCGAGACCGGCGTCAAAGTCATCGACTTTTTCACCCCCTTCGTCAAAGGCCGCAAGATCGGCATCATCGGCGGCGCCGGTGTGGGTAAGACGGTCCTCATCATGGAGCTCATCCACAACATCGGCAAAGATCCCACCAAGCTGGCCTTCTTTGCCGGCATCGGCGAGCGCATTCGCGAAGGCCACGAACTCTACGAAACCCTCAAAGAGCGCGAAATGCTTGCCACCACCG
>CAYOOH010000135.1:0-2040 GCA_964405545.1 uncultured Candidatus Saccharimonadales bacterium
TTTTTGGGGGGGGGGGGGGCCCCTGGCGCCCCCCGCCCTTGGTTGGCCCGTTACAAAAGGGCATTGAGAGTGAGGGCGGAACTTGCCGCGGTGATGACGCCAGTGATCGCCAGGACCATCACCGCGATGACCGCGCACGGAGTCCGGCTGGCCTTGTAGACCTTGCCGCCGCCAGGACGACCAGTGGCGCGACCGCCGAACTGATTGCGCTTGCCTCGTTGCTTGGGGATTGCCATGAGCTACTCCTTGCTAGTGGCCGTAGGGCCGATAGTGCTCCGGTGCGAGAGCAAGGATTATGCTATTTTATCACTTTTTGGGTTACTTGTAAACTTAGGCGAGCGTAAGCGGGATATATGATATAATTTCGGGTAATGGACACGCAACCACTGCCTTCAAATTCAGGAACTCCGGAGGCTGGGCCAATACCAAAGCAGCCGGAGGATTTACGAGGATTGTTGCCGGAGCAGCCGGCTCGTCCGGAGGTGGCTCCGGCAGTGGGTGCTAGCCCGGCTCCGCCAGCCCAGTCATCGGGGGCGAGTACGCTGCCGCCGAAGCTGACGGCGGCGGATGTGGCGGCAGCGATCGCGGCTGTGCCGGGACCGTCGGGGCCTGGGGTGGCGATGCCGGCACCGACGACGGCGGGCGACTTGGACGTGATCGAGCCGGAGTGGGTAGATAAGGCTGAGGATGTGGTACGAGCACACCAAGGAGACCCGTACGGGGAAGAAGAGGCGATTGAGGATTTGCAGCAGGATTATTTGCAAAAACGCTATGGTCACACGGTAAAGGATCCAGATAGCAATAAGCCTGAGGGAACGTGATGCCTAGAGGAGGTGAGTCTAGGCCGTGAGCGGCATCGTTGTGGTAGTGCTAATATTTTTGGCTTTGGCCGCGGCCCTGGGGGCGGTGGCTTATTTCACATATCGTCGGAAATTGCGGCGAGCGAAAGCGATCGAGCGTGGACTGAAAATGGTGCCGATCTTAATCCATCTACCGCCGCCGTCGTCTGATACGGAGGCGGGTAGTCGTGATATTCGTGAGGTAATGCGAGAGAAGACGGCCCAGGCGGAGGTGCTGTACAACCTGATCGCGGGGACGGCTACAGATGGCTTTAAGAGCGGATTTTATGGGCAGCGCCATGTTGCATTGGAACTGATAGCGATCAATGGCATTGTGCATTTTTTTGCAGCGGTACCAGTGGCGATGGTGAGCGTGGTGCAAAAGGCACTTCAGACGGCTTATCCGGGTGCTCGCATGGAAGAGGTGGAGGATCACAACATATTCAACCAAGAAGGGAGGCTCGCCGCGACGCTGGGGGGCGAGATGGTGTTGCGGGCTGAGAGTGCTTACCCGATTGCGACGTATGCCAAGCTGGAGCGTGATCCGATGGAGGCCTTGCTGACGACCATAACGGCATTGGAGAAGCAAGATGGTGTGGCGGTGCAGGTGATGCTTAGGCCAGCTAATCCGCACTGGGCGAAGCGATCGGTGGCGGTGGCAAATGCTAAGCGCAAGGGGCGCCAAGGCGGGCTCACGTTTAGCGCGATGGATCTGGCGAAAGCGGCGGTAAAGTCCCCGACGCAGCGGCGCGAGGAAGAGCGGCAGTGGAGCGGACATCAGGGGCCAGATGTATCGCAGCTGGAGCTGAGCGAAGTTGAGGCGATTGAGGAGAAGACGAAGCACCCGGCGTTTGAGGTGCTAGTGCGGGTAATTGTGTCGACTGGGAGTGTGGCAAGAAGTCAGCAACTCTTGCGCGATATTGCAACGGCGTTTGCATTGTTTGAGACGCCGGGTATGAACGGGTTTAAGTTTTTGCCGGCTTTGGATGTACAGGGTCTCGTGACGGCATTTATTTTTCGATTTTTTCCACCGGAGCTGAAGGGCAATATCTTGAATAGCGTGGAGCTGGCGACGTTGTTTCACCTGCCAGACTCGCAATTTACGCCAACAACAGCGGTGGAGCGGCAGCAGTCGAAGCAGGTGGACGGGCCGGTGCAATTGCCGGCGACGGGGTTGGTATTTGGGCACAATGAGTTTCGA
>CAYOOH010000136.1:0-2037 GCA_964405545.1 uncultured Candidatus Saccharimonadales bacterium
TGGATTTCCTGCCAAGCCGTAGGCGTCCGCGTTGGCACCCCTTCCCAGTACAACACCTACTGGGGCTACACGGTAGCCGACCTGGCCGGCCGACCCACTGGCAGCGACGGCATTGGCTGGGTAAACGCCTACTACGCCCGCGGCGGCGGCAACAAAGCCCCCTACGGCATCGGTACCAGCAGCACGCCGGTGCCAACCTGCGATTCTAGCAAAACCAAACTCCCACCGAAAACCTTGTCAGGGCCATCACCCACGCCTGTACCATCACCCGCACCTTCGCCGAGCTCGGGCTACAAGCTCCTAGAAAATACCGGCAGCGACTACTGCATGGATGACGCTCGTGGAGGGGCGAGTGCGATCACCCAGCAGACCTGCAGCCTTAGCCTCAGCTCCGATCTATGGGCCCTAGAACCAATACCTGGGACTTCCCGCTACAAAATTCACCCCAAAAACCACCCAGGCGACTGCCTGACCGATCCGAGCACATCAACCAGTAGCTTGCAATTGATGGAAAATGTCTGCATCTCGTCGTTCGCGCAGGAATGGACCAAATCAGCCGCCATCTACATCGGCAGCTCCACCACGTGGAAAAATGTTGGCACCGGTAAATGCATGGACATCTACGGCGCATCAATGGCCGCCGGCGCAAGAGTATTTGGCTGGTCGTGCTGGAGCACCCCTCTCCTCCACTCCAACCAGCTCTGGTATTACACCCTGTCTCCACTAGGCGTATAAAGGTCCACGGCCACAAAGCCAATTGCGCTACAATACCCTCATGAAACTCTACTCCTGGAACGTCAACGGCATCCGCGCCGTCATCCGCAAAGACCTGCTGGTGCCCTTCATTGAGGCCGAAAACCCGGACATCCTCTGCATCCAAGAAACCAAGGCCCAGCCCGACGAAATCAACCCCGGCCTGGAGCAGTACCACACCTACGTCAATTCCGCCGACAAAAAAGGCTACTCCGGCACCGCCATCCTCTCCAAAACCGAGCCTCTGGCCACCTCGAACGGCCTGCCCGAAGCCCTCAAATCCAAATACAACATGACCGACGACGGCTACGGCGACCCCAACACCGAAGGCCGCGTCCTCACCGCCGAATACCCGCAGTTCTATCTGGTGACCGTCTACACCCCCAACGCCAAAGACGACCTCAGCCGCATCCCCCTCCGCCACGACCACTGGGACCCCGCCTTCCTCGAATACTGCAAAGGGCTGGAAAAAATTAAACCCGTCATCTTCTGCGGGGATCTCAACGTGGCCCACACCCCGCTCGACCTCGCCCGCCCCAAGCCCAACGAGGGCAAAAAAGGCTTCACTATCGAGGAACGCGCCGGCTTCCAAGCCTTCCTCGACGCCGGCTTCATCGACACCCTGCGCATTTTCGAACCCGATACCCCCGGCCTCTACACCTGGTGGGCGCACTTTGGCAACGCCCGCGCCAACAACGTCGGCTGGCGCATCGACTATTTCCTCGTCTCCGCCTCCCTCAAACCCCACGTCAAAGGCGCCGCCATCCACCCAGCCATCATGGGCTCCGACCATTGCCCTATCTCCCTCGAGCTCGATTTCTAAAACCTGCAAGACTCATCTCCACACCGTCATTCCGCGTGGAGTTCTAGCGTTGTCTATAAGGTCTTGACATTTTAACGGTATTGCTTGCCTATAAGCATACTAGATCGCTACAATTCAGATAGCCGGATACAAACTACCTAGTATCCGAGTAGCACCACCGACTCCTTGGGAGGAGGATGAAATGGACACATCTGCTCTTCAGGCCACCGTTCGGAGGCTCGTTCCGATATGGGGCTTGGGGCCTCAAGGACTCGTCATCCAGCAAGCATTGCTCACCTACGTCCGGACCGACCCTTGCGTCGTCCGTATCCGCTTCGACACCCACCCTCAGCCCGTTGAGTGGGAAATCGGTCGCGATTTGCTCACCGACGGTCTCGAGCACCGTGTCGGACTGGCCGATGTAGTGATCAAACCCTGGGAGGGACGAAACGGTCCTTTCATCGCTCTGTCCCTCTCCAATG
>CAYOOH010000137.1:0-2021 GCA_964405545.1 uncultured Candidatus Saccharimonadales bacterium
CCGATCTCGCTGCCTTTGACCAGCAAGCCGACCTCATCCAGGCTGGTCTCCAAAAACGGCTCCAAGTCTACATTCAAGCCCTCTACGGCTTTCGTGGCCTCTATGGCGCCAGCGTTAGCGTGGAGCGCAACGAGTTCCGTGACTACTTTCGAGACATTGATCTAATAAGTCAGTATCCGGGTATATCAGCAGTTAGTTTTATTCAAGTTGTAAACAAATCAGCCAAGACCGCCTACATAACCAAAGTTCGCAAAGACACCACCGTCAACCCCAAAGGCTACCCCAACTTCACCATCTTCCCGGCGACCACCAAAGATCAATACGCCGTCACTACCTACGTCGAGCCTCAAGAAGACCAAGAGATCGGTTTTGACCTCTCGACCGACCCCCAGCGTCAGCAAAACCTCGTCGCCGCGCGCGATTCCGGCTTACCCACCGCCTCCGATAGTGTTGACCTCCTATCCAACGGTGGCCAAGGCTTTATCATTACCATGCCCATCTATACCAGCCCCCAACCCACTACCGTTACCGACCGGCGAGCTCGTTTGCGAGGTTATGTTAATACCATCTTTGACTACCACACCTTATTTACGGCCACCCTCAAACGACCAGCCTCCGATCCGGTCGGCATTGTAGTCAAGGATCAAGCCGGCCAAACCATCTACACCACCGGTACTACCCTCAACCCTCAGCATCTTGATCGCACCATTCGGGTCGGAGGCCGATACTTTACCCTTGGCCTGACCGCCCCAGCCAGCTACGGTCTCACCATCGCCACTCAGCGTCTAGCCGTCACTGTCCTGAGTAGTGGCGCCCTCGTCTCGCTCCTCATCTTTGTGGTCATTATATCCTTACTCCGGTCGCGCAATCAGGCTATTACTCTAGCCAATACCATGACCGAAGATCTTCAGCAAGAACGTAACCTAGCCATTGCCAACCAAATCAAACTGACCAGGGCCGAGGCCGACCTCAAGCGCGAAAAAGCCAGTGTCGAACACAAAGTCGTCGAGCGTACCCATCAGCTGACCGAGCTACACGCCCAGTTGGCCGCTTCTATCGCTGGCCTGCCGTTTGGGTTTGCCGTCATCGATCACCAAGATTACATCATCTTTGCCAACAGCGAGCTAGCCAAGCAAACCGGCCAAATCATCCCGACCGATCCTCGAGCCACCCCCGCAACTCTCCAGGCCATCGCCGCTCAATATGCCGCCAGCTTTGATCTACCGGCCGCCATCAAAACTGCCCAGGCCACCGGCCGCCCAATCGAGCACGTCGGTCAAGTCGGCCCCGGCTACTTCCGCTTCTTCGTCATGCCCATCACCCTGGCGCCATCCGCCGCCCGCCCCTCGGCCTCCAAGACAGCCAACCGACAAACCATCGGCGCCGTTTTTCTGCTAGAAGATGTCACCGAAGAAAAAGCTCTCCAGCGCTCTCGCGACGAATTCTTCTCCATCGCCTCGCACGAACTACGTACGCCCCTGACCGCCATCAGCGGCAACCTGGCCATGATGCTCGACCTCTATCCGCAGCAGTTCAAAACCCGTTCCCTCCGTCGCATGGTAGACGATGCCGCCGATGCCAGCCAGCGGCTCATCGCCATCGTCAACGACTTCCTTGACACCTCTCGGCTTGAGCAAGGCCAGATTACCTTCAAACTCGAGCCCCTCGACCTCGTCAGCTTCATTCGTGGTGTTATCCGCGACTACCGGCCGCTCGCCAAGACTCAGCGACTCACCCTCAAGTTTTACGCCCCCACCAGTCACCCCTATGTGCTAGCGGACCGCGTTCGCCTCCATCAAGCCCTGGCCAACATACTCAGCAACGCCTTTAAGTTCACCACCCGCGGTACCGTTACCCTCCATGTCGCCCTTACCCGGTCTACGGTACAAATCACCATTACCGACACCGGCAAAGGCATTCCCGTCCAGTACCACCACCTCCTATTCCGCAAATTCCAGCAAGCTTCGGCCAGTATTCTCACCCGCGACTACAGCCGCGGCACCGGACTTGGGCTCTACGTT
>CAYOOH010000138.1:0-1996 GCA_964405545.1 uncultured Candidatus Saccharimonadales bacterium
GCGATTGATGAGGAGTTGGGTATTGCGTTTGCCCATAATGGCAACTTGCCGGATACGTCCCGCCTGGAGCGGTTTTTGGATGAGCACAGGCTGGAGCGGTTTGGGTTGAATGACTCGCAGATGATGGCGGCGGCGATTGGCTGGTATGTGCGGCAGGGTCAGGGGCTAGAGGAGGCGATTGTGGCGGCTTGGCCGTTGTTTACGGGGGCTTTTTCGTGTGTGGCCATGGATAAGACGAGGGTGGTGGGGTTTCGAGATGAGTGCGGGATCCGGCCTTTAAGCCTGGGGAGTTTGGATGATGGGTTTGTGATTGCGTCGGAGACCTGTGCCTTTGATACGGTGGGGGCGGGGTTTTTGCGTGAGATTAAACCGGGTGAGCTGGTTAGTATTAGTGCGGCGGGTGTAACGAGTCGGCAAGTGGTGCAGGGGCGGCCGCGGCTGGATTTGTTTGAATATGTCTATTTTGCCCGGCCGGATAGCGTAATTATGGGTCGGAGGGTGAATGAGGTGCGGCGGCAGTTGGGCCGCGAGTTGGCGGGGGAATTTCCGTTGAAGGTGGATGTGGTGGTGCCGGTGCCGGACAGTGCGATTCCGGCGGCGTTGGGGTATGCCGAGGCGAGCGGGGTGCGGTTTGATCACGGATTTATTAAGAACCGGTATATTCACCGGACGTTTATCCGGCCGACACAGGAGATGCGGGAGCGGGATGTCAAAACAAAACTGAATCCGGTGCCGGAGGTGGTGATGGGCCGGGATGTGGCGGTGGTGGATGATTCGATTGTGCGGGGAACAACGACGGCCCAGATCGTCAATATGCTGTATGGGGCGGGGGCGCGGAGCGTACATGTATTGGTGAGCTCGCCGCCGGTGCGGTATCCAGATTTTTATGGGATTAATACGCCTAAGCAGATGGATTTGATTGCAGCTCGGATGAGCGTGGACGAGGTGAGGCAGGCGATTGGGGCGGACAGTTTGGGATATTTGAGCCTGGCGGCGACGGTGCGAGCGACGGGCTGGCCGAAGTCGCGGCTGAATACCTCGTGTTTTGATGGGGTGTATCCGATTGATATTGGGATGCGGGCGAGCGAGGTGGGGGTGGTTGAGCCGGTATCTGCATAATTATTGATAATTGCGGGGTTGGTGGCGGGGTTGCCCCCGCCACCCCTCAGATCTCGTAACCGAGTGCGCGCAGCTGCTCGATCTGATTGGTCGAAGGCTCGCTGGGTTCTTCGCCCAGCTCCCGAAGACGCGCGATCTTCGGGCGCGCGGAGTCGAGGTAGTAGTGGGCGTTGACGGCGTGGTGCGAGCGATCTGCAGTGCTGCAGCACAGACTGTGGTCACGCTCGTCCGGTAGTGCGTCTTCCGCCTCCTGCAATGCAAGCCGAAGCTTGTCCTCGAGTTCCAACTGTAGGCGTTCGACATCGCGTCGGACCTGAGTGTCGTTAGCAGCCATGACTGCTCTCCAATCGCTTGGTGAATTCGACTTATACATTTTAGCATATTATGACAGTTTGTCAATAACGGTAGAACCTAAGTCTCAAAACTTCCCAATCGCTTTCCCTTTAAAACGTAAGCCCTGTTTGTGGGGGTTGTTGCGTAACGGCGGGGAATTGAGGTAGACTGGGGCCTCGGATCTGGGACAGGCCTGGGCCGAGGAGTGAGAGGGGCGAGATATGGCTACGAGTTGGCCGCTGATTGTCATTGCCGGGCTACCGGCCGCAGGTAAGTCCCGGCTCCAACAGCTACTGGAGCGTACGCATGGAGTGCCAGGAGGTCGTCTGGTCGAAGCTCATGTGGTGCCTATCGCATGGGCGCTGCGTTCTTTCGAGACTGTGCTACGCGAGGCAGCTGATTTGTTGCTGCTGCGGGAGGCACATCCCGAGGGAGTGGTGTTGGTTTGGGTAGAGGCTGACGAGGGCATCCGTGCGCGCCGGATGGAGCCGAGGGTTAATGCTTTGGCGCCGTATAACTGGCAGAGCGTACGTGGGGTCTGCCA
>CAYOOH010000139.1:0-1996 GCA_964405545.1 uncultured Candidatus Saccharimonadales bacterium
GATCTAGGCAGTGGTGGCTCGGGGTGCTCGAGCACGCAGTGGACTTGTACGGCCGTGGACGCGGCTGGTAACTCGAATACGTCGGTGAGCTTTGGTACAAACGGGCGTCCGTACGTGAGCTACTACGACGGCACGAACACGGCGCTTCGGCTGGCGCAGTACGTGGGCGGGGCGAGCGGTAGTGGTTGCAGTTTGTCTTCGGACTGGACGTGTACAACGGTGGACAATACGGGGACGACGACGGGTCAGTACTCGAGTATCGCATTTGACGCGACCGGAAACCCATGGGTGAGCTACTATGACACGACTGGTGGCAACCTGCGGGTGGCACAGTACGTGGGCGGGACGGGAGGAAACTGTACCTCGACGGCGTGGAACTGTTCGGCGATTAATACGGGTAACGATGTGGGGCAATTTACGACGTTGGCGTTTGACCACTCGGGTGATCCGTGGGTGACGTATTATGATGTAACAAATCTGGATATCCGAGTAGCGAAGCTGAGTATCCCGAATAAGAAGCCGACGGCGGTAGAAACGACGCCGGCGGGGCCGCGCAATGCCCGGATGGATGATGCACGGTACCATCTGGACAATGGCTTGGCGCCGCGCAGCTCGACGGGTAGCTGTAGTGCGGTGGCCAATGACATGGGCTACTGTGGGGTGATTTCAAACGATGGGTACTATGACACGCTCTATGCCAATCCGAACGAGCAGCCGTTCTTTGACTTTGCAGTGACGCGGTCGGATAATACGTCGCCGACGTTTGTACTATGGAACGGGGCTAGTGATGTGGCGGCCTCGACGGCGACGCTGTCGATCGAGGTTTACAACTTGTCGACTGGGGCGTGGGAATCGGTGACGACGAACACGAACTGCGCGGCGAGCTCGGCTTGTAGCATGACAGGATCGCCGAGCGGGACGTTGTCGGACTACTATGAGCTATCGGGGAGTGTGTATTGGATTTATTTCCGGGTGAGTCAGGCGGCCAATACTACGGGCGGTTTGTTCCAGACCAATGTGTTTATGTTTGCGCCAACGACGGATCTGCTGATGCGGCATGGCGAGTGGTTTGATCCGAGCGCTCAGACGGCGGACCGGGCGCAGCCGTTTTTCTGGACGCAGATCTAAGGGGCCTGGCGATGGCATTCGCCGGTGGAAGAGCTAGAGACGACCGGCGAGCAGGCCTTGGCGGCGGTCGGCGGCGTGGCGGAGGAGGTCGGCGTCGACGGATAGGCGCCGGGCGAGGTCGGAGCTTGCATTAGACCAATAGGTGTTGCGGTTGAGTAGAATGTCGGCTTGGGCGAGGTCGACGGCCACGACCCAGTCTTCGACGGTGCCGGTGGACTCGAGTCGGTCACGGGCTGCGAGGAGTTGGTCTAGGCGATTGATGAGGCTACCAAGGGTAGGGTCGTCGTTTGAGCGGAGATTAGCGAGCCGGTTGCGGCCGTCTGTGAGCCCGGTTTTAGCCAGGTTGAGGCGTTTTTTGGTGTCGGCGGAGGCGGCGTCGTAGTGGGCGAAGTCGGTACGAGGATTGTAGGCGAGGACATTTATTAAGGCATCGACGACTTGATTGTGGTGAGCCAAAAGGCGTTTGACTTGCTGGAGGTCGGTGGTGGTGGCTTGGGCCAGTGACTGCTCGGAGGCGGTAGTGTCATTGGTTTTGATGGCGTAGCGACTGACGTAGGTGCCAGGGAAGCTGAGGATGGGCAGGATGGGAAGAGGATGGCTGAGAGCCAGGGGGGTGAAATTATCGGTTGACTCTCTGAGAGAGGTTGCAAAGGTTTTGGCTGGGCCAAGCTGACCGGGTACGATGTTGCCGGCAAAAAGCCCGGTAGAAGGTAGGCTTGACGCTGTCGCGCTGGCCAGAGCGGCGGCGGCTTGTAGCTCGACGATCCGGGCGTGGGATTGGTGTCTGGCTAAGAGGTAGGGGATGGCATTGCCCACAGTAATGACTAGCCCTATGAGCACAAAGATGGTGGCGTAGAGCCAGGGCGGC
>CAYOOH010000140.1:0-1990 GCA_964405545.1 uncultured Candidatus Saccharimonadales bacterium
TGCAGGCAGGGCCGGTGGAGCCTCCTGGGCAAAGGAATGTGCTGCGTCAGGTCGAAACCGAAGATGCTGAGCTTGTGCGCGCACATATAGCGACGGTTTTGGCGGGTCTGTCGAACTACGAAATAGCCAAGCGGGCAGGAATTACTCACGAAAGGGTAGACTTCGTGGTTAAGGGCGACCCAAAGTCCGGACGCCCAAAGCCCAAACGCGTAAAGGCTGCGACGGCGCGGGCTATCCTGTCGGTAGATCCAAGACCAAACCCCAGGGCGAGACGCCGCAAAGCTACGAAAGACCCGCAATGGGATCCAATCCTAGACGCGGACCTGCATATCTGCGCTCGTGAGGGTAATACCCTGGAACGGGCGGCGGAACGTATCGGGATGCCGGCGAGTCTGGTAGAGAAGAGGGCGCGGCGCCTTGGAGTCCGATTTAGTTCATGAGCCCAAAGGTTTTGGGGCTAAACGAAACCTGCGCATCAGCCGGAGAGCGCTTAATCTCCGGCCCCTGCCTGAGAGCTTAATTACTTAAGCTTTGAGGTGGATCCGCTGAACGCCGTTGTCCATAGCCAAAAAATGCACTTGTTGTGTCCATGGAATCAATTGATAATACGGTCAGCCCTAACCGACACTACTCGAGAGGAGCTCGTTTAAAACCTGGCACTAAGGCCCGTAAACAGGCTGCAGTGAAAAACAATCGTCCACCAAAGGAAACCATGAACCCAGCCAAGAGGCTAGTCCTAATCGGGAGTGCGGCATTCACACTTCTTGCCGCCACCGGGGGGACAGCCGTGGCGCAGACGACTGCATCCCAGTCGCCGGTGTCACACTCAGTACTGCAGAACTCGACGGCCGAGAAGCCGAAGATCACTACGACCGTCGCGGGGATTAAGATGACGGTGAAGATCACCGCTGTCTCGCGCGCTACGATCCACATCCTCACCATCTGCAACCCGGCTCATCTGCTACCCCCGTGGCCGGGTCTCCACTACGTGTTGTGCATGAACATCAAGTTTAAGGGGACCTATCTTTACTACCTCGGTGGAAAAATGGGGCTCTATGGTGTCGGCCATGTGCAGGCCTTCTGGGCCATGCATAACAGTGCCAACTCGTTCCGCTCGCGACAGGGTCCCGTGAAGTGGTATTACGGCGGACCATTCCAGACAGCTTGGCCCGGTATCCCGCGGCAGTACTTCAACAAGTCCATGAAGTCCGGATCCTTCGTGTCGGAGTATTTCTACCACTACTTCGTACGGAACGGGGTGGGGCAATACCAGCTACTGCGCGAGATCGACGTGCAGATGAACTGCGGCTGCCTCTAACACCCCGCCTCTTAAATGCCTTCCGGCGACCGATAACTGGCTGGCAGCCAGTCAGAACAGTGTTGAGAGTCTAAGCTCAATTTCGGTCGCCACGCGGTATCTTTTAGAAACTGAAAGATGCTTACACCCTATCTACGGATGCGCCGAGCGCTCCGGGCCGGGGTGTTTTTTGATTTGATGGTGGCGCGTCTGTAGGCGGTCAAGGCCCAATTAGGAAACCGGGGAGAAAAACGCCAGCCTGTAGCCGTCGGGGTCGCGGATGATGAACTCGCGGTTGCCCCATGGCCAATCGCGCGGCTCGCCGGAGGGGGCCAGCCCAGACCCGATGACGCGGCTGTAATAGTCGTCGACGTTATCGACTTTAAAGTACCAGAATTGGCCGGCGCCTTTGGGCTCGAGGACGGCCTCGCGTTGGAAATCGGGCTTATCTTCCTTGTCCTGAGGATGGAAATCGATCCAGAAGCCGGCGATGTCGAGCGAGAGGTGGTCCGGCTCGCGTTTTGTGAAGGTGAAACCAAGAGCTTTGTAGAATGCGGCAGTGTCGGCCGTGTTTTTAACGTAGGCGACGATACCGGAGTAGTTAGCGGGGTTCATGGTTAGTCCCTGGCCGGGACGTCGTGGGTCAGCTTGGTGACGATGTCGTGAAGGGCTGAGCGCTCAGGCTCGGTGAGG
>CAYOOH010000141.1:0-1982 GCA_964405545.1 uncultured Candidatus Saccharimonadales bacterium
CCCACCCAGCACACTCAGCGCCAGCGCCCCCGCGCCAACCCCACCGGCCACCTCCACCTTCGAGCTCCCCGCCGCCGTCTACAGCCCCCAGCAGCTCGAGTCCGTCACCTATGACCTTCAATACTACCTCGACTGGATCCGCCAAAACGACATCCGCAAGGCCGTTGGCGCACATCTCAAGGATCAGCCCACCCACTCCGCCGAGACCGCCCTTGTTATCGAAGCCTGGCTGGTCGGCCGCCCCGCCACCCTCGAGCTACTTGAGGCCCTGCTCGACCACTTGCGCCACCTCAACCTCCCCGAAGTCCACCTCATGTTGGCCGCCCTGCCCAATCGCACCCAGCGCGAGGCGCTCGTCAGCTGGTTCCGGACCAACACCACCCCCCATCTCTTTATCTCCTTCGTGGCCGACCGCAACCTCGGCGGCGGCATCGTCGTCCGCACCCCCAGCCATATCTTTGATTACTCCTGGAAACAACAACTCCTAGCCGCCCGAGACAAACTAGCCGGAATCATCAAACGTGTTTGACAACCCTAAATTCGCCAAACTTGTCCAACAAGGTAACTCAACCGGCGAAGTCATTGCCGTCGACCGCTTTCTCGTCACCGTCAAAGGCCTGGGCGAAGTGGCCGTCAACGCCCTCATCTACTTCGACAACGGCCACGCCGGCCTGGTCCGCGAAGTTCGCCCCGAGACCGTCATGGTTCTCAACCTAACAGCCGAGACCATTCCCATTGGCACCCTGGCCGTAGTCGAGGCCGAGGAACTCGTCACCGGGGTGGGGGAGGGCGTCATTGGCCGCGTCCTGTCCGTTACCGGTACTCCCCTCGATGGCAAAGGCCCCATTACCTTCAGCCGGTACGATCCCGTTTTTAAGGTCGCCCCGGGCATCGTCGAACGCAAAGCTCTCGACCAAACCCTCACCACCGGCGTCGCCATCGCCGACCAACTCTTTCCCCTCGTCAAAGGCCAGCGCATCGCCGTCCTTGGTGACAACAAAATCGGCAAATCCGCCTTCACCCTCCAAATGACCCTGGCCCAGGCCGGCACCGGCCGCATCACCATCCACGTCCTCATCGCTAAGCGCAAAGCCGATGTCGATCGCCTCATCGCCAAACTCAACCAAACCGGCGCCATCAACTACTCGGTCGTTATCGTGGCCTCCGTCTTTGACTCACTCACCCAGTCCTACCTGGCGCCCTACATCGGCGCCACCATCGCCGAGTATCTCTGGACCAGCGGTACCGACTGCATCATTTTCTACGACGACCTATCCAACCACGCCAAAGTCTACCGTGAGCTATCCCTCTTGCTCAAAGTCTCACCCGGCCGGGCCAGTTTTCCAGGCGACATGTTTTACGCTCACTCATCCCTGCTCGAGCGGGCCGGCCGCTTGAGCTCCAACGGCGCCACCCTGGCTGCCATCCCCATCGTCCTCACCCCCAACAACGACATCACCGCACCCTTGCCCACCGCCATCATGTCCATCACCGACGGCCAGCTCATCTTTGACTCCGAGGCTTTCCGGGCTGGCATCCGCCCGGCCGTATCCGTTGGTCTGTCAGTCTCCCGTGTCGGCGGCGTCGGCCAAAATCCCCGTCAAAAAAAACTAACCGCCACCCTGTTCAAAAAGCTAGCTGCCTACCGCCAAGCCGCCGAGTTCTCCCATTTCGGCTCCGAGCTGGCTATCGAGTCCCGCCATGACCTCGAGCTGGGCAAAAAAATCTACGAAGCCCTCAAACAACCTCCGGACGTCATCTACACCGCCAACGAGCAAGACCTCATCCTGGGTGTGGTCATGAAAACCGAGGGCAAAGTTGCCATCAACATCGATTCTCTCAAGCGCAAGGCCAAAGAACTCGGCTCTACCATGACCCCTGACTCCGATTGGGAGGCCACCCTCACCAAACTTCTGGCCGAAGTCACCATCCAGGCCCCCGCCGCCCCCGCCCCGCCAGCCGAAACCCCGCCCCCGCCTCCC
>CAYOOH010000142.1:0-1966 GCA_964405545.1 uncultured Candidatus Saccharimonadales bacterium
ATTTGAACAACAGAGACGACCAGGCGCTGAGGATTGGCACTCTCCTGGGCAGAGGCAGTAGTAATGACCGCCCAGTAGGCCGGCAGGGATCTAACCCTGGGGGCGAGGCTAGGCAGCATGGGATGAAGCCTTGGACGCGGGAGTAGCCGTGACGGACCGGTGGCTGGCCGCTGCAGGAAGGTCGCGGGCTTGGTAGAGCTCGTGAATGATGTCCTCCAGCGGAATATCGGCGATGGTGATGTCGGCTATGTCGAGGCTGGTGGCCAGAGCCCGCATGAAGGTCTTGAGGCTGGTGCGGGTGGTGTCGACTGTAAAGACCAGCCGCCCGTCCTGGAGAAGGGGTGTGACGCCGGCAATAGCTTGAGGCCGGGGGCTGGGTTGCTCGATAGCAACAGAAACGGTCTTGGTCTGGAGGTAGCGAGCCTTGAGGTCGGCAGTGGTGGCGTCGAGCGCCACGCGGCCATGGTTAATGACAACGGTACGGTCGCAGACTTCCTCGATGTCGCCGACGTCATGGCTAGTGAGAAAGATGGTGGTGCCATGCGTGCGGTTGACGGCCTTGAGGACTTGGCGCAAGGACCGTTTGGCTACGATGTCGAGGCCGATGGTAGGCTCATCCAGGAAGATAATATCGGGCTGATGGATGAGAGCGTTGGCGACCTCGGCCCGCATGCGTTGGCCGAGGCTGAGTTTGCGAACCGGCTGGGCAATGAAATCGGCCAGGTCAAATTGGCGGACCAGCTCGGCGATGCGAACGCGAGCGGTGGCGGCCGGCACTTGATACATGGCGGCAGTCAGGTCAAAACTTTGGGTCAGCGGCAGGTTAAAGACCAGCTGCGAGCGCTGGCCAAAGACGGTGCCGATACGCAGAGCCAGCGCCCGACGCTGGGTGGCGGGGTCGAGGCCCAGGACACGCAGGCTGCCGGCAGTGGGGCGGAGGATGCCGGTCAGCATCTTGATGGTAGTGGACTTACCGGCGCCATTGGGACCAATAAAAGCCAGGGCTTGGCCGCTAGGAACAGTCAAGGATAGGTCGTGGACGGCCTGAATCGTCTTGGTGTCGGGGCGAAAGAAACCAGCCAGGCCGTGGCGGGCGTTGAATTCGAAAGTCTTTGAGATGTGGTTGAGGTGAAGCGCGCTCATGGATGTTATGATAGCATCTCTTAAAAATGCACCACTTACTCGTGATGCACCTAACGAAACGGCCGACCTGTAGACGCCTTTGTTATGGGTTGGCCGTTGTTGTGGTCTGGTGGCGGCAGCGTTAGCTGGCGGCTGGGCGCGGGATGGCTAAATCGGCAACGACGGTGGTACCGGGGACTTTGGCCAGCTCAGCCGGGGCCAGAACCAGCTTGCTGGACCGGTTGCCGCCACCCATTATGATGCGCTGGCGGTCCATGACTCGACTATCGATAAATATAGGCAGGTTGTCGGGCAAACCAAAGGCAGTGACGCCGCCGATCATCATGCCGGTCAGAGTAGTGGTTTGATCGGCGTTGGCAAAGGAGGCGCGGCGGACACCGAGCTGAGCGGTGACAGCCTTGTTGACGTCGAGTTTGGTGGTAGCCAGCACGACACAGGCCGCAAAGCGGATGGGGTTGGTTTTGAGGGCGACCAGAATGGTGTTGGCGGCGTCTTCGAGGGCAAAGCCGTAATGCTGGCAAAAGGCAGCCGTGTCGGCCAGCTCGGGGTCGCATTCAATGACCTCCGCTTGGATCTGGTAGCGGTGGAGGTTCTGTTGGACTTTGGGATCGAGGATGTCGGGGGCTTCGGATGCGGACATAGGCTTGATCGAAGATATCTCTAGGTTAGCGGCTTGGCTTTCTTGTCTTTTGGCTGTTTTTTCTTCTCTTTGTTGCCTTTGCTCTTTTCTTTGGACACGGGTTCACCTCGGTTATGTACCCATTCACTATAGAGCTAAGCGAATATAAACGAAAGTCCCCTGAGGGCTAGCGACTCAGAGGAA
>CAYOOH010000143.1:0-1917 GCA_964405545.1 uncultured Candidatus Saccharimonadales bacterium
GTTCCCTATACCGTGGTGGTGGGAGAAAAGGAGCGAGAGACGGGGGAGGTGGCGCCGCGTTTGCGTCAGGGGCATGGGATGTTTGAAGGCAGCATGAAGGTGAGTAAATTTGTCGGTCAGCTCGAACGTGAGGTTCGAGAGAGGTCCTCTAAGAGTTTGCTGTCGTGACGAATGGTGGTGGCGTGGACGAGCTCTTTCGTGATCGGGTCTACGCTTATGTAGAGCGGATTCCGGTGGGCAGGGTGATGACTTATGGCCAGCTGGCGGCGTTGTGCGGGAGCCCGCGGGCGGCTCGGATGGTGGGTGGCATCGCTCACTATGGGCCGGAAGAGCTGCCCTGGCATAGGGTGGTGAATAAGCGGGGTGGATTGGCCGTGGGTTATCATGGTGGTCAGAGTGAGCAGGCACGGCGGCTGATGGCTGAAGGAGTGGAGACTGATGAGTCGGGAGTCGTGGATATTGTCCAGCTGCTATGGTGGCCACCAGGAGAAGAGCCGGTTCAAATAGAACTAGGTTTGTAGACTTTTTTACAGCAATGATAGATATATCGATTCCTCTTATTGCGATACTGGGTCCCACAGCTTCGGGTAAGTCCGAGCTAGCGCTGGAGTTGGCTGAAGCTGTGGGGGGCGAGATTGTGTGTGCTGACTCGCGTACGATTTATCGGGGTATGGATATCGGTACTGCCAAGCCTGGGCGGGATGACCAGCAGAGGGTGCGGCATCATTTGCTGGATGTAATTGCGCCGGACGAGCGACTGAGTGCGGCGGCTTTTAAAACCTTGGCAGAAACGGCAATTGACGATGTTTGGCGGCGCGGTAGGGTGCCGTTCTTGGTAGGGGGAAGTGGCTTGTATATTGATGCGGTGCTGTTTGATTATCAGTTTCCGGCAGAGGCTGATGTGGTGCGCCGGCGGTATTTGGAGGGTCTGTCGGATCAAGAATTATTGGAGCGGCTGGCTGCCGAGGATTCGGCGGCGCTAGACCGGATCGATATTCGGAATCGGCGGCGGGTTATGCGAGCTCTGGAGACGATTGGGCAGAGCGGGTTGCGACAGAAGGAGGTGCGTCCTCGGACGTTAGTGTTGGGATTAGCCTTGAATAAAGAAGTTATTCGATCCAAAATTGAGAACAGGGTCAAAGAAATGCTTAGCCAAGGCTTAATGGAAGAGGTTAGCAGAATTGGCCAGACGTATGGTTGGGAGTCCGAGGCCTTGCGAATGACGGGCTATCGGCAGTTGGCCGGGGTTATTTTGGAGACGAAAACGATGGAGCAGGGGGCTGTTGATGTGGCTCAAGCGCATGTGGCGTTGGTTAAAAAACAGCTGACGTGGTTTAAACGTAACCCGGAGATTGTCTGGCTGGGTGATAGGTCGGAAGCGTTGGGTTTGGTGCGGCAGTTCTTGGATCTAGAGCAAGTTTGAGTATACTTTAAGGATATGACTTTGATTTTTGTAATTGCTGCAGCGAAGTTGGTGGGGGGTTTGAGTCGGCTTTTGGGTCGAGGTGGCGGTCAGGCTTTGCCTGGGTTGATAGCCGACAAGCTGGATTCGAAGTTGGCTCGTCGACTGGTGGCTGGTTTGGCTCATGGAACGATCCTTGTAACTGGGACGAATGGTAAGACAACAACTACAAAGTTGATAGCTGCTGCTCTTGCGGCGGCAGGGGAGCGGGTGCTTACTAATAGTACCGGCTCTAATTTGAAGCGAGGGGTGGTGTCGGCTCTGATTGGGGCGGTTGATGTTCGAGGGCGGTGGAAGGGCTCGAAACGCCCAACTATTGGCTTGTTCGAAGTTGATGAAGCTAGTCTGCGGCTGCTGGCGCCGCTTTTGCAGCCAAATCGGATTGTGGTGCTTAACTTATTTCGGGATCAGTTGGATCGTTATGGTGAACTTGATACAACAGCTGCTCTGATTGG
>CAYOOH010000144.1:0-1890 GCA_964405545.1 uncultured Candidatus Saccharimonadales bacterium
CAGGTTTGAGGGCGGCAGTGACGGCCAGCGTTTTGCCGTCGGGTGCGGTGACCCGGAGTTCCTGGCCCGTGAGTGAACTCACTTTGGCCCGGATCTTGTCGGCGATTTGCTGAGACAGCATGCTCTGATTCCTCTTACGCTGGGACTTCTTACAATTATGCTAGCGGTTTTAGGCTCTGTGAAGCAAGCATAAGAGGAAAGTGGGTTTACTCCTGTAGGGAGGGGGAGTGAGGGTGAATTATTGGACAGGTGCCGTAAATAAAACACCCCTCCGAGGTGGAGGGGCTTGGGTTGGTTTTGGACAAATTAGACCGTCAAGGCCTTAACCCGACGCGGTACAAAATTGAGAGTCCAGATGCGGTCGCCGCTGAGTAGCAGCTCACTCGTCATAGATGTGAGGGTCAATTTCTTTTGCACTGACATCGCAAATCGATTGAGCGCCGCAAGTTCAATAACTGGGTTATTGGGAATCCTCACGTTGAAGAATTCATAATCGTATACTTTGAGGACGATGGGGCTGAGCCCACCGTTTGAACTCATCAAAGCGCGACGTGAAAGTTTCTCGACAAGGGCATCGATTTGCGAGTTGTAAACGCCGATTACTGTCATGAACCACCTATTCTTAATCAACGCCCCTCCAGGCATTTCCTGGAGGGGCTGGGGGTTGGTTTGGTGTGCTAGCGTCGGTTGAAAACTAGCTGGTAGCCAATGACTCGGCCTTCCCAAATTGAGGTGATAAAGTCCCGCAAAAGCCACCCAGCATTCATCGATGCCATGAATGTGTTGAGCGCTTCCTGCTGCTGCATCTCGGTGACTGCTCCGCGTTCGTAAAGCCAGTCGAAATCGGGGGTTAGTTCGATGACAGTATCATTCGGATTTACGAGTGCCGTGAGGTCGGCAATGACAGAGTTGCAGGGCGCAGTAACCGTAATGCAGTACCCTCGCTGACCGCGGACGACTTTGTCCTCGGGGCCGACAACGTTGCAGCCCTGGGCGCGGAGCCGGCCGGCGACTGCCTCGACGAATTCCTGGTGCAGGTGCCGAGGAAGATCCCGTATGGTGCTTAACTTGGCGTGGGAATAGTACACGACAGCGGGCTCGTCAGTTTTCTCGAGGCGGTCGGTGATCTTGGCGACGCTTTTAGACAGATCTGGTTCCAAAAGTCGCTCGTTGATGTCGTCGATGAGGGGTCTTACCAGGGTTGCAGTCATGCGGGCTCCAGATTCGGCGGTGATGGTGTCAAAAAACTACTGTAGACATTATGCCGGTTTTGGGTGATAGCTGCAAGCATAGGCATTGGTGAATGTGGTCAAAAAGAAGCCCCTCCGTATTTGAACGGAGGGGTGTGGTTAGGCGGCGGGCCGGGTGATTGGGGTGGCGTTGGGACCGGCCTTAACGAGGATGCGCTCCTCACTTACGATGGTGACGCCCGTAACAGTAGTCGCGAGGTCTCTTGAAGCCTCGTCTTTGAGCATGGCCTCTTTGTCGATACTTGGTGTATTGCGGATGAACTGAGTCAGTTTGAGCTTTTTGAGCGCGGCCAATACTTTATTGGCGTTTTCGATTACCACTTTCGGTTGGGTGTTCCGCCAGGAAATGGTGCCGCTCGGCAAGATGATGGTTTTGGTGTCGCCGACGGTTTCGGCGTCGCGATTGGCGGCGGCCCACGCGGCCAGGCTATCGACGAGCTCGTTTTGACGAGTTTCGAGGGGTCCAAGGGTGGATTCGAGCCAACCGTTGATTGCGGCAACACGCCTGTCGTGGGTACTTTTGGCTCGTTCCATTTCTTTGCCGACAGCTACCAAAAGTCCCATGAGGTCGTCGGCCTCGTCGCGTGTCTCAGGTACTGCGGGGCTTAAAATGGTGCTTGCCATACGTCCACATCCTTTC
>CAYOOH010000145.1:0-1878 GCA_964405545.1 uncultured Candidatus Saccharimonadales bacterium
TCCCTCGTTGCCGAACCCGCAAGTCAAACCCGACCTCAGTACATCGATCCCCGCCCGAGCGAGTGTGATGCCGATCCTGACTGGATCAGGCGCCTATTGCCACCAAGGATCGTCATACCACCTCCGGGACGAGGCGAGGTTGGTCAACGCCGCCAGCTCATCCTCGAAATCATGAGCCTCATACCCTCTATACCCTGCACAGTCAGTGACTTCACAACACTGTTCAAGGTCCAGCCCTTCGTAGTGTACAGAGCGCTCAGCCGACTCATGGACGAGGGGAAGATCGAGCGGTTCAAGGTCAAGGGCGATAGTCGGTGGTTTCACCTCGTAGTCGCCGGCCAACCAAAACCACCCGTCCAGATCCCCAGCTGGGGCAAGGTGGGAGCAAAACGAACCCTCATCCTGCTCGTGCTCAGACAAGCTACTACGCCACTAACGGCCGAGTACTTCAGGCAAGAGTATGGGGTATCTCTTCGGACCTCGAGTGCTCTTCTCTCGTATGGAGTACGAGTAGGGTTGCTCACTAAGGGGACACATCTAGCTGGTCCTCTTGCCGGATACCGCCTCACCTCAGTAGGCTATGTGGCAACGCTCAACTATCTCTTTGCCGCCGGCGAAGTTATTCCCGAGCGTGGCCAACTGTACGTGATTGAGATTGCATCGCACACGATTAGCGACCCTCGTACCCTTCAGCACTTGCGGGCATTAGGGGAACAACCCGGAGTTAAACTCACTCAATGGCTTTAAAAGAAATGAGGCCGACCCATGCCCCGCGTCACCCTACAAGTGCCAGAAGAAGCCAGGGCTGCCGTTACGGAAGTCTTGGCAGGGCTACCGCTTCCCAGTGAGACGACAGTGCAAGTCCTAGGCAATGGAGCCGAAGTAACAGTCAACGGCCCCAACTACAGACAAGCCGAGGCTGCGCTCAAGGTAGTTCGGCGGACCTTGGCAAAACGACAAATTGAAGCCACGCGCTGGCAGGGTCCCGAACCCCCACAGCCCGCTACCCGCACGAAGAAAGAGGCGTCAAGCTCGCACCGAGGATCTAACCAACCCTCCGCCTACCTGCAGGAGCAGGCAGCGTCCGACAAGCGTGTTACGTTCATGAGGACCCTGCTCCCCACCGAGCCATTGCCGGTCCCCCAAGACGCGCAAGCCACTGCTCGTCGGGTCATCTTGATCGAAATGTTGGCGCGTCTTTCCGAGATCAGCGTTCGAGACGTTCAGGAGACATTCGGCATCAGTTCAGCCATGGCTAGACTGATCTTGAAGGAGCTGTGTCGGAATGGGTATCTCAAGGAGGTGACCCGTAACCCGGTCATCAAGTGGCAACCCACCCGGCAAACCGATATTCCGACCTCGGGCAAGATCCAAGCATGGAATGAGTCGCAAGAACGAATCCGACTCATGAAGGAGCTTCTTGCCAACCACCCTTCACCCATCGAAGGGCTTAAATCAGCAGAGCGTCGCGCCGTTCTCATCAGCACGCTTCGTTGTCTTTCGGAGATCACGAGCCGCGAAGTCGCAGCCGTGTTTGGCGTCCATCGCTTGGTTGCCTACAAAGACCTGGAGGAGCTAGACCGGGCTGGATACCTCAAAAGAGGGGGAGCTCTAAATTCCCTCATCCGGTACGAGATCTGTACCGAAAACCTCCCGCCCAGCACTTGACCAATCCGAGTCATCGCTAGTAAAAAATCCCACGGGTCTTGCTATTGAGACCCGTGGGATTATGCATAGTATAGACAATTAATACAACTTATGTTACAATGTTACCAACAATACGTCAACGCCACGGACAGACCGCGGCGATTTTAGATTAGGAGCCCCATGGCCGAAGTCCTCACCCAGACCAATAACATCCGCAACGTCGCCATCATT
>CAYOOH010000146.1:0-1877 GCA_964405545.1 uncultured Candidatus Saccharimonadales bacterium
TGATTGATCTCAGCGCCACCAGCCTCGAGGTAGGGGACGAAGTAACCGTCATCAGCAAAGATCCGTCACGGTCAAATTCGGTTATCGGGCTGCAAACGATCCACGGTTTATTCTCCTATAGTACCCTCACCGCCTTATCGAGCAGCATTAGGCGCGAAATTGTCTAGTGTAGGCCCCTAGCATATAGTTCAGAATTTATTGTGCACGTTTACAAAACTAACAAAATATGGTACTTTAATGTACGTTCGGGGACGCGCCCCGACAAGTCCCAGGAACAGGAACAGGGCAATCGCATTTAACCCACCAACAGCCCCAACAGATATTTTTCGTCCCAGCCAGCCACATGCCGTTTCGTCTTTATTCCCGCTTTGACCTCGCTTTCGCTCTTGAGGAGGTTCAAGGCAATCCGTCTCAGCACGGCAAAGTTTTCTGGCCCGTTGCCTTTTCGTATCCGGCTGTCATCTTCCCGAAATGCTACATCCAGCACCCAGTGCTGGGAGTTCTCGGTACTCCAGTGGCCGCGTACCGTTTCGAGAGCCTGTTTTGCACCGGCTTGTAAGGTAGAAATGTAGAATCGCTCGTGAACCGTCCGCTTGGCACGACCTACCTGCCGTACGGCCGTGACGCGCACAACCGAATGGAGATCTTTCCAATCATCCTTGCCTCGAATCGCAGATAACAGATTCGGGTCAGAGATGACTGAGCAATACCGGGCTTCCCTCCGCCCATGACCCGTCTCGGCGGTCTGTGTGAACTCATGCAGCGGCAAGGGCGCGGTAGCGAAGAGGGCCGCAATATCCTGGTAGAGATGGGGCTGGTTGTGCCTGACGGCTAACACGTAGTCGGCCTGTTGCCGGACAATCTTGGTGGCAATCTCCTTCTGGCAGCCCATGGCGTCAATCGTCACAATGCCGCCGGATACGTCAATGAGCCCCAGTAGCTCAGGTATGGCCGTAATCTCATTGGATTTGGCGTCCACTTTGGTCTGGCCAAGCACGACGCGGCCAGTTCCAGCCCAAGCACTCACCATATGAATGGCCGACTTACCGAGAGCTCCGTCATGTGACCGCCGGACGGTTTTGCCGTCGAAGCCAATAACCATCCCCTGGGTCGCGATATCCAGCGCAGCCGTCCACGACCGAAAGCTCGCCTCAAAAGCTTCCGGGTTAAGTAATGCAAATACCCGCCCAAAGGTGTCGTGGGAGGGTATGTTGTGGGGTAGTTCGAGAAAGCTCCGAAACCAGCTCAACTTACACCGGCCGAAGTGAGCGACCTCAACCCAGTCGTCGGCTCCGCAGATGACGGCACAGATGGCAATAACGATGATGTCCAGCAGGTTATGCCTGCGAGCATGGTTGGTTCTGGGATCTGGAACCTGGGCAAAGTGAGTAATGAGGGTAGATGAGGATGGGGTGGGCGTTTCCATACAAGACCTTTTGTTTTAGATGCCACCATGATGCCCGACTGGAGACTAAAAAACCACATCCGACAGATGTGGAAGGTTAAATGCGATTGCCCTGACGAAACGCCGAAGCCACGACGCAAGCGCCTCCTGATCATCGGCGGCGCACTGCTCGTCGTGGCCACCGCCATCGGCACATGGCTGCGGCTGACCACCGGCGCGTACGACATCGGCCCCGCCCTTTGGCGTTTCACGCTCACCACGACGGCCAACCCGAACCCCAACCACGGCCAGCTCAGCTGGGCAATATGGGGCACGGTCGTCGGTGTAGTCGCCGCAGCGATCGTCGGGCACGTAGCCCAACGCCGCAGCCCCGAGAAGGACGCCGCACTGATCATGGTCGCGGTGATAGCCATCACGCTCGTCACGACCGTCGTGCTCGGCCACTACTGGCCGGCCGTCGCGGCCTTCTTCA
>CAYOOH010000147.1:0-1870 GCA_964405545.1 uncultured Candidatus Saccharimonadales bacterium
ATTGTTTCATCTTCGGGTTCCAACGCCGAGTCTGGTGGCCGAAATGAGCTCCGGCCTCAAGCAATTCTTTGAGGCTAACCTCTACCATGTATAGATCCTTTCTTCGTTGCAAGGGCTTCCCAAGCGGGAGGATGTAACGCCCAAGCTGTTTCGTTAAATATGGCTCGGCCAAATATACCATGTCTCTGCGCAAAAAACAATCCTCAAGGCCTTGACGCTATTACCCTTACGACCCATAATTTCAGCACCCGACACACAGATGGATGTGAATCGCATGGCTATGGTGAGTCTCAGCACCGTCTATGCGTATCTCAGAGAACGAGGTACGCTCCGTAGCCCGAGCCGGAACACCCCCGTTACCAGCGTACTGGCCAGAGGCATGGGCAGTGCCAACCAGGAGAAAGCGGTCCGCACCGCCCTCCAGCAGCTGCAACGCCGGGGGCTAGTCAGCATCAAGGGTCGCACGATCACCGTCATCAAGGAAGTCGACCCAGCGACCCTCAAGGACAAGGCCATTTCCGTCACGCCGCCACCATCAGTGACCGCGCTGGGGCTCGATGCGAGTCCGACCTATCCGGCAGCCACAACCGCACGGATCACCTCGCGCTTGTTGCCGCCGCAAGGAACCAAATCCTCCTTCTAACCGCCACTTCGTCGGTAGGCCGCATGAGGATCGCTCCTCGTGCGGCCTTACCCTTGACCAACCCGCCTTCATCAGGTATGATCTACCAGTTATGAAAACCGCTATTCACCCCCAGGTCTTCGAGACTACCGTTCACTGCAACGGCTGCAACACCACCTTCACCACTCACTCTACGGTGAAGGAGATTACGGTTGAAATTTGCTCCAACTGCCACCCGTTCTACACCGGCAATCAAAAGCTCATCGACACCGCTGGTCGCGTTGACAAGTTCAAGGCCCGCCAAGCTCAGGCCTCCAAGCATGCCGAGGCCAACGCAGCTCGTGTCGCCAAAAAAGACACCGAAGCCGCTAAGATCCAGGCCGAACTCGAAGCCGAAACCGTCGAGACCAAAGTCAAAGCTTAAATTAAACTCCCGCTACTCTTCTATACCGTCGCCAAATTACTTGCGGCGGTTTAGTTTTTTGCGGTTAAATAATTGACAATTTAAAATATTAAGTGTATGGTATATTATTGTCTCTTTGACATACTGTTACTTATCTGGTTTAGCTTTGAAAACGGCTCCTTGGGATCTAAGACCCAAGCCCAGGGAGCCGTTTTCAAAGACCAGCCATCCCGGCCAGTCACGGCACGAACCGAAAGGACCAGCCACTATGATGGCCAGTTCTCCCGCCCGCGGCAACCGCCTGGGCGACGCCACAGACAACGAGCTGACCGAGCTGAAGAAGGTACTTCAACGTGCCGGCTTCACCCTCGGCGACGTCAACGCCCTCACTGGGAGCTTCGAGATCGCCCGACTGTGGGTCGACAATCTGCACGAACTCCGACGGCGCTACGCCCCGTGGGGGCAGACCTACACCCGTTACGCCCACCAGTACTGGATGGCTATCGACGATCGCGATCCCGGTGACGTCCAGATGCGACGCCACGCCGAGGGCATCGAGATCCGAGAGCGCCTCCTCTGTGAGTGTGCGGCGAGTCAGTTGCGCAGCATCTGCCACGACGCGCAGACCTGCCCCGACTGCTGGACCACGCCCGTCGTGGTCGTTCCCAGCTCGGAGCCGACGCTCGTCACGGCCTACCTGCGCCTGCAGGTCTCGGCCGAAAAGGACCAGTTCGGCCAGGTCGTCACCATCCAGCGCCGGACGCCGGTAGCTAGCGAAGGCGATGACGAGGCCGAGACCACCATCGTCTGGTCCGAGCCCTGGCCCATCGAACTCCTCTACGAGG
>CAYOOH010000148.1:0-1841 GCA_964405545.1 uncultured Candidatus Saccharimonadales bacterium
TCTGATCGGCAGTTGTATAAAGTCGGGTCTCGTGTGAGGCCCGGCTGGTTTTTTTATTGGGTTGCTTTGAGGCGGCGAAGAGTGGTGTCGCGACCGAGGACGTGGAGGGTTTCGAACAGGCCGGGGGCGGTAGTGCGGCCGGTAACGGCGAGGCGGATGTGCTTGAAGAGGTCGCCGGGTTTGATGTCCTGCTCGGCGGCTAGGGCGCGCAGACGGGTTTCGAGGTCGTCGTGGCTAAAGTCGCTGGACTCGAGGACGGTGATGACCGCGGTAGTCCAGTCGGGGTTGGCGACGGCGGCCGGCGGGGTGGGGTCAGCAAAGAAGAAATCGACCAGCTCAGGCAGCTCGGCTAAATATTTGAGGCGGTCTTGGACCAGGCCAAGGACGGCCAGGCGGTAGTCCGACGGGGTGTCGGCGGCTTCGGCTGGCCAGAAGGCGGCTGAGCGTTCCAGTAGCTCCGGCAGCGGCATTTGGCGAATAAGGTGGCCGTTCATCCAGGTGAGGCGGTCACGATCGAATTTGGCCGGGCTTTTTTGGACGCGGTCGAGGGTGAACTTGGCGATTAGCTCAGGAGTTGTATAGACTTCTTGGGTGGTGCCGTCGTTCCAGCCGAGAGAGGCCAGGAAACTGCGTAGGGTTTCGGGTAAGTAACCTTGGTCAATGTATTCTTGGACCGATTGGGCGCCGTCGCGTTTGGATAATTTCTTTTTGCCGTCGGGACCCTGAACAGCCGGCAGGTGGGCATAGATGGGGGCGTCCCAGCCAAAGGCCTGGAAGAGCAGGAGGTGCTTGGGGGTACTTGGCAGCCACTCGTCGGCTCTCAGGACGTGCGAGATGGCCATGAGGTGGTCGTCGACGACGTTGGCAAAATGGTAGGTGGGGTAGTTGTCGGCCTTGAGGGCAACGAAGTCGTCGAGCTCGGCTAGGCGGAAACTGAGCTGGCCGCGGACGGCGTCGGTCCAGGCGACGACGTGAGGAGCGTTGGGACTAGCTGGGTTGGTGTCGGGGATGCGAAAGCGCAAGACATGGGGGTCTGCCGGGCGCTTGTGGTTATAGGGGGTGAGGCAGTGGCGGTCGTATTTGAAGGCGACGCCAGCGGCCTGGGCCTGGGTACGCAAGTCGGCCAGTCGCTCGGGACTGCACCAGCAGCGATAGAGGGCGCCGGTGGCTAGCAATTGATCGGCGTATTGGCGATAGAGGTCAAGGCGTTCGGACTGGAGATAGGGGCCGTAGGCGCCACCCTCGCGGGGACCCTCGTCGGGTTTAATACCCAGGGCCTCGAGTGAGTCGCAGATTTGGTCGTAGGCTTCGGGAACGAGGCGACTGCGGTCGGTGTCTTCGATGCGCAAGATAGAGGTGCCGCCGGTGTGGCGCGCCCAGAGCCAGTTAAACAGACCGGACCGGATGCTGCCAACGTGGAGCATGCCGGTGGGGCTGGGGGCAAAGCGAACCCGGGCTGGGCTGACAGTAGCTGGGTGGGTTGAGGTAGATGTAACGGTGGGGATGGCGCTTGACATGAAGTTTATTCTAGCTCAAAGCTGGTTTGAGTACAACCGGATGTGTGGTAGGATTTTATTTGTCTTGCCTAGGATGGAGGGATGAGGTGGATGTTATGTTTGCTGTACCGGCGCCATTTCCTGATACGCTTTTGGGTCGGAAACTGTATGCCAGGTATCAGCAGCTAAGTAACCGGGTGGCCTCTCTGTCGGCGAGCCTGGTCATTCATTATTTGTATCCCGGCGATAGAGTGTTGTATTGTCGGTCAGTGGGTGATCCGGCCAAAGGTAGACGGCGGGTTCTGGAGGATCGGGTCGGCGTTGAGACGCTGATGTGTGTCTGGG
>CAYOOH010000149.1:0-1834 GCA_964405545.1 uncultured Candidatus Saccharimonadales bacterium
AGACGGCGGGTTCTGGAGGATCGGGTCGGCGTTGAGACGCTGATGTGTGTCTGGGCAACGCCGAATTGACTGTCTGCGTTGGTATACGGAGCCGGGTGGCGTGATGCATGAGGTTTTGGAGCCGGAAACCATTTGTTCGATCGAGATTTCGCGGCTGGCGTTTTCGCCCTAGTTTTGATAAAAGGACCCCGACCAACTGGTAGTTGGTCGGGGCTTGCTGTTAGTATGGGCGCCACAAGTTGATTGCCTGGTGGTTGTATTGCCAGTCTACCAGCTGGCCCAGGATAGCCAATATCGTAATGACAAAGAGGCCGGCCGGTAGGTAGGCTAGGCGCATGGTGTTATCTGTCGGTGCCTTTATAGCGATGACGAGTGCCAGGATCGGCAACAGTACGGCCGCGATGAGTAGTGAGATCACAAGTTACTCCTTGATGGCGGAGTAGATACGGACTGGATTATTATACCATGTGATTGAGATCTTATCTATAGTCCTAGCTCGTCGAGCCCGATAGCTACCCACTCCCCTGCTTGATGGCGGAAGACGTTGGTGCGGAGACTTGTTTGCGTGGGGTCGTAGATGTTTTCGATGTGGGTGGTAGCGCCGGCTCGACGGGCGCCGACGGTGCGACGATCGATGATGGCGGGGCCTTGGACGCGTTCGAGCTTGTACTGCTCCCCTGCTCGCTCAAAGATGACGGAGGCTACCTGCTCGGTTAGGTCGGAAGCGTCGGGGACGGGACGGGTGCCACGACTATGCTTGATGAGGCCGTATTTAAGATCGATGGCGTCGACGATGCGTTCCCAGGCTTTGTCTTCTGGCATGTGGCGGTCCCCTTTTGAGATATTATAGACTACTTTTAAAAGGTTAGGTTTTTTTGGCAATGCGGAAGTATCGGGGATAGTTTTGAGCGGCCGAGAGAGATTTTAAGATGGTTTTAAGTGCGAGACCCGCGGCCAATTGATGGCCGCGGGTCAAGGTTTGGGCTAGGCCCAGGCGGAGAAGGTGTACGCCAGGTACGGCGCGGCAACCACCAGGTATACGCCGTATCCCAGGAGGATCGCAGCGTACATGGGCATAGCGATAATGAGGGAGAGAAGGCGGTTACTGACCCCCTGGTCGATGCGGTGAACGACCAGAGCGACTCCAATTGCGATGCCGGCGCCCATGACGGCGACGACGAACGCAATCAAACTGCTGACAACGATGGGTAAGATCGGCCAGACTGGGAGCACATTGGTTACAAAACGGGTCATGCGGCTCCTTTCGGTTGGGGCAGCCAGTTTTGCTCTTAAGTTATACCATATATAGTTCTATATTACAAGCTGTAGGCGATCTTGAGAATTTGCTCACGTGACAAGCGAGTGGCGCCTTGGATGCTGTACCAGATGCCGTGATTTATCCAGGTGGCCTGGTTGTTATCAAAGAGATAGATGGTTAGGCCTTGGCCTTGGACGGTGGTGTAGTCGTCGGTGTGTTTGATAACGAAGTTGTCGAGCAAGGAGCTTGAGTCCCAACTGGTTTTAGCTTGGGCGATTTTGAGCGGTTCGGCGGCGGAGGGGCTGGAGAAGCTTAAGGAGACGAGGCCAGGGCCGGTGTCGGTGTGAGCTAGACTGTAGCTTGACGGCATGTAGGTGGGCAAGGAGGCCGAGACGCCGGCTCGGTTGTTGGCGGCTTGGATGGCGAGTTTGGGGTAGTTGTGGAGCCAAATGTAGCCGGCTAGGATGGCGACGGCTGTGGTAGTGGCCAGAGCGCGGCTGAGGTGGATCGATGGTTTGTGGTGTTTGCGTGGTGGCTTGGGGGTGGTTTGGGGAGTTGGGTCGGCTAGGGTAGGGT
>CAYOOH010000150.1:0-1807 GCA_964405545.1 uncultured Candidatus Saccharimonadales bacterium
TTGTTCGAGTTTAGTGATCCTGGGGATAATCGTGATGGTTGTTACGATCCGGCTCTTCATCAGGAGCTCCGGAACGCGTTTCGTCGCGTTGGGGAGGCGTGGTTTCTTTCGCGCAATCCCGAGCGGAGTACTGCCGAGCGAGTCGTAGCATGGGCTGTCATTTTTTCTGAGGACGGCGTGTCTGTGTAGATGTGAGAGGCCTGGCGCAGGTATTTTGCGCTGGGCCTCCAAAGCCTTGAAGGTTTTTAAGGTCCTTGCCCTGAGTCTTGAAAAGGGATTTTTTTAAGGTTTGGGGTAGGGTTCTTGTTTTTTTGAGAGAATTCTACGTTCCTACGAGTTTCTGAGAAGGAGGGTAGCCATGCAGGCTCCCTGGTCTCCCGTCGACTCTCGTGGTCGGATTATTGAGCCGATCCGCGAGGTGGTGGCTGTTTTGCGTCGGGGCGGGTTGATTGGCCGCGATCCCGGTCCTAACATGACGCTAGCCGAGCTGAATGCGCTGGGTCAGGCTGAGTGGGCTACTGGCCCCAACCGCGAGCGGGCTGATTTGCCGCCGCGGGGGGAGGATTTGGTGGACCGCGTTTGGGGTCCGTTCACTGAGGCTGGTTTTACCGGTACTCGTCGCGTTTCGGTGTGGCAGGTGGCGTCGCTACTGGCAACCTGGGGCGGTGCTGCCGCCTGTGCCGACAAGTTTGGTTTTGCGGCTGAGGAGGTTGGGCGAGGCGTGAATTTTGGCGCCTTTGTCAGCCTGGCGGCGGATCGGAAGTTGCAGCGAGATGGTTCGGGCATCGACTCGGACGCCAAGCTGTTTCATCCTCAGATTCGCTACGGTGGGCTTGAGCTTTGGTCCACCAAGGGTGCCGAGGGCCTGGTGTACGAGGCCGACATGATCTGGTGGCTTTGGAATAACTTGAAGCTGCCACAGACGTTGCGTGGGTTGACTTTCTGGCAGGTGGCGCCACACCAGCTGCGTCAGGCTGGAGTGATGCGGGCGACCGCGCTTGAGGCTCTGGCGTTGTGGCCGGGGCGGGACAAGGCCTCGGGACATTACTGCGTCCTAGGCAAGGGTCCGCATTTTCCGTTCCAGGCGCTCGATTTTGCTGACGCCCTGGGGCCGAATGCGACCGTGGAGTGGATTGGACCGGGTATTGAGCCGGGGTTTGTTCCGAACTCGGTAGCCCAGCTGTTTGACGCTTTGACTCGGGCGGTGAATAGCTACATCAAGTTTGAGGAGCGACAGGGTCGACATCTGTCCTGAGCTCCTGGGGCTTTTACGAGGCCCGCAGTGCATGTCGCTGCGGGCCTTTGCCATTGGGGTGTCGAGGCTGGTGGTGTTTGCGGTTTGTGGTGGGACTTATACGTTGAAGCGGAATTCGACGACATCACCGTCTTGCATGAGGTAATCTTTGCCTTCGAGGCGGGCCTTGCCGGCGGCACGGGCGGCGGGGAGGGAGCCGGCTGAGATGAGGTCGGTGTAGGAGACAATCTCGGCTTTTATAAAGCCTTTTTGAAAGTCGGTATGGATGACGCCGGCAGCGATGGGGGCGGTGGCGCCGGCGGGGATAGTCCAGGCTCGGACTTCCTTGGGGCCGGCGGTGAGGTAGGTCTGAAGGCCGAGGGTGGCAAAGCCGGCTTGAGCCAGTTGGTCAAGGCCGGACTGGGTGACGCCGAGGGAAGCCAGGAGTTCGTGGGCTTCGGCGTCGGGGAGGTCGGACAGCTCGGCTTCGATTTGAGCGCATAAAAATATTGCGCGGGCTGGAGCGACCAGAGAGGCGAGTTTATCTTGAGTATTTTTGTTGTTCAAGTCCGA
>CAYOOH010000151.1:0-1802 GCA_964405545.1 uncultured Candidatus Saccharimonadales bacterium
ACCATGTTGGCGTTCTCGAGGGAGAAGCGGTCAAACAGAACCAGGCCGTTGTTGTTCCGGTTGAGGCCGTACATGATGCCTTCGTTGCGGCTGAGTTCGGCCGAGGTGAAGGGGAAGCTGGTGGAGAGCGAACCGGTGTTCATATTGCGGTAGATCTGGAGCTGGTCGGAGGCGAGCGGGGTGGTGGAGTTGAAGGCTTGCTCCATTTGGAGGGTGGCGGGCTTGGTATAGATGAGGGACTGACCAAAGATACCTTCGATTTTGCGGGAGATATTGTTTAACTCCTCGAGGCTATCGGCGTACATGGTGAGATAGAGGCCAAAGCGGAAGAAGCGCTCTTCTCCTACTTGGAGCGAGTCACGGAGTTCTTCGGCGTCCTGAATGGCAGCTTCAAGGCCGGGGTCGCGGACTTTGCCTTTTTCTTGGTTGATGGTGTATGAGGCTTCGAGCTGGCCGACTTTTTTCTTGAGGTTCTCGAGGACGACACGCGACTCGACGGGATAGATAAAGATGGAGATGTCGAGGACTTCGTCGAGATTGATGATGGGGCTGATCCAGCCGGTGAAGACTTGGCGTGGATAGCCGTAGACGTAGATGGTGCGAACGAAGCGTTTGCCGAGGCGGATGTGGCCGGATTCGACCTCGAGGCTGGGTGGGGCGATGAGGTCGCGCATGGTGACAATACCTTGGCGGTAGATGATTTCGGCTTCGTGCTGCTCTTGGGTTTTTTGAAATTGCTCGAGGGCAGCTGGGTCGGTGGCGGCTTGTTTTTTGCCAAATAGTGCCATTAGAGGGGTGCTCCGGGTAAAGGACCGGTGGGGGCTTGGCCGTCGCCTTTGGTCACGACGGGCGCACCGAGTTGGGAGGCGTCAATGAGTTTTTGGTTGGCGGCTACCTCGGGGTTGTACCAGGAATAATAGAGGTCGATGAGTTCTTGGGTACCGAGAGCTAAAGCGCGGATTCCTATTTGGCTCAGACCGCCGGCGACTAGGGCCATGCGTTGCGATAGTTCTTGCTTGTACTTGTGGAAGTCTTCTTCGGAGATATTGATGACGGGGGTGGTCTCAAAGGCGGCCTTAAGGCCATCGATGAGGGTTGTATTTTTTTTGACGGTGAGGGGCGGGAAGTACGGTACGACGATGTAGAATTGTTTGTCCATGATGTTGACGTCTTCGACTAGGGCCTTGATGTTGGCGATGTAGTCGTCCATGAGGGCGCCGAGGAGCTCGTTGGGTTGTTCGCCGCGGAGGGTGGAGAGTTTCTCGAGATAGCCGGTGATGTCGATTTTTTGGCTCTTGATAACGATTTGAATGGGGAAATGGAGCGAGTTGAGGAAGCCTTGGTAAGAAAACTCGACGGCTTCTTGCTCGGCGCCGGACATGAGGTCGAAATTGATGGCGCTGCCGAGAATGACACCGCGGAGTGAGCCGTCGCGCATTATAACAACACCATCTTTGATCTCGCTGATCAAGAGGCTGTTCTGGGTGCTTTTGTTGGATTTGGCAGCCGTGTTAGCTGGCATTGGGACTCACCTCTACCGTTTGGCTTCCCCTCACGGTCTGAGTCTGACCGGCTGGGGTTGGGGCCAGGCGGTCAGCCTGGGCAGCCAACTGAGACACGGTTAGGTCATCACTCTGGGTAGCTAGTTTGAGTATACTGTTTGGATCGGTTGGTGTCACGACGCTTACGGTTGGAGCGGCGGCGGGCAGGCGTTGGCCGGGAGTGGTCATTTGGCTAAGGGCTTCGGTGCGGACGTCGGTGGCGGCTTGTTGGAGGAGGAGGGCCAGGTTTTGAGCAAGCGG
>CAYOOH010000152.1:0-1787 GCA_964405545.1 uncultured Candidatus Saccharimonadales bacterium
CTTCACTTGGCCCCCGGCAGAGGATTGGCGGGCGAGAAGTTGTTTTTCGGTCTCGGCAAGCTCGGAGCGGCGTTCTTTTTCTTCCCGCTTGGTGGCTTCGGCTAGTTTAAGCGCATCACCCTTAGCCTCGAGCAGAACTTGCTTGGCCTCGGACCGAGCATCTTGAATGATTTTGGTGGCCTGGTCGGTAGCGGATTTAGCTTGGCGCTTGGTGACGATTACGTTATATGAGAAACCGGCTACGCCTCCTAGAAGGAGCGCACCTATTACATATGGAATCATATTTGTTTGGCCTCAGAGCCCTGCACACCCATGATGAACGAAAGATTAGGACATATCGAGTGTGAAATAGGGCAAGTATCAGAAGTATAGTAAGGAACATCTTAAATTAAACGGTAGAATGGGCGCTGGGTCAAGGTTGTTTGGGCCGCGTGATATGGGCCTCGGAGCCATAATGCGGGAGGGCGGGGTGCCCGAGTTGAGCTTGGGGAAGTCTTTGGCGGGCGGTATTGAGCCAGTCTTCACCCTCAGCTCCGACGATGGGGATGCCCAGGCTGTCGGCCAGTGCATTGGCGACGGCGTGGCCGATCCGCAGCGAGGTGAATGAGCCGGGACCACTGAAGATAACGATGCCGGTGAGATCGGCGAGAGTGCAGCGATGGTCGGCAAGAAACTGGACAAGCCATGCAAGGAGGCCATCGGAGAGACTCCGCCCGCTCTCCCACTCTAGCGCGGCTAGAGGCTCAGAGGTGGTGGCGTCATCGAAAAGCCAACCCCTGGTGGTGGCATCTGGAGTAGAGAGAGCGAGAATCATGAATGAGCTCCAGTGTGGAGTTGTTGGATGAGATGATCGGAAACAGGGCCGTTGCCCGTTAACACTAGGTCGCGCTGGGTGTCACCGGTAACACGGAACTCGATACGAAGGCGGTCGGGGGGCAGAATGGATTCGGCAATGCCAGCCCACTCTATAACGGTGATGTTACTGGGCTGACCAAGATCTTCGGCTAATTCTTGGCCAACGATGCCACTCTCACCGAGGCGGTAGAGGTCGTAGTGATGAAGCTCAAGACCAGAGGGTAGGCTGTACACTCGGCTCAGGGTGAAGGTCGGGCTGGTGACCTCGCCGGTGTAGCCAAGCCCACGGGCCAGCCCCTGCGTGAAGGTGGTCTTGCCCCCGCCCAAGTCGCTGGTCAGTTCGATGATCTCCCCGCCTCGCAGGAGTCTCGCCAGACGCTTGGCCAGGCCTTGGGTGGCGGCGGAGTCGGAGGAAGAGGTTACGTAAGTCATATCTGAATTCATAGATAACATAGGCAATGGTAAGGCCGACTAGCGCAAAGAGCAACCATTTGCCGCCAGGACTAGTGGTGGCTTCGGCCAATGCACTAGCCGGGCTGGCGCTGGCGGTGCTGGCCTTGGGCGCTTTGGTGGACGTGGCTTTGGTTTTGGTGGATTTAGCCTTGGTGGCGGCTGCGGCCTTTGTAGACGAGGCCGAAGCGGCTGGAGCGGCCAAGATATTGGCGGCGCCAGGGGTGGGCGTGGTGGTCCAGGACCAACTATCGTCGTCGGCGCGAGCCCAGGCGGCGCCGGCTTTGGCGGCACTATAGGTGATGGTCTCCCCTATTTGCTGACCGGCGGGATCAAAGAGGGCGACGGAGCTGCCGGCATTGGCCAGGGCGATCTTGGTGGTAGCGGATTTGAGTGCAACGTAGCTGGCTGCCGGGACGGTGACGGCGGCCAGAGTGTGTTTGGTCGAGAGGCTAGCGCCAGTTTTGACAACATAGCTGATC
>CAYOOH010000153.1:0-1772 GCA_964405545.1 uncultured Candidatus Saccharimonadales bacterium
ACCATTCTCATCGCCGGCGGCGCCGGTTTCCTCGGTACCAATCTCTGTCAGCGCTACCTCCAGACCCATCAGGTCGTTTGCCTCGACAACCTCTCCACCGGCCGCCGACTCAATCTTGACCCCCTCCAAGCCGACCCCAACTTTACCTTCATCCAGGCCGACATCACCCAGCCCCTACCGTCTGCCGTCACCGATCGTCACTACGACGCCATCGCCAATCTGGCCTCCCCGGCCAGCCCGCCCCACTACCAGCGCCTCAGCCTCGAGACCCTGGCCGTCGGCTCGCAAGGCACCCTCAACCTCCTCGAGCTGGCTCGCGCCAACCAGGCTCGCTTTATTCAAGCCTCCACCAGCGAAGTCTACGGCGATCCATCCGTCCACCCCCAGCCCGAGACCTACTGGGGTAATGTTAACTCCTACGGCCCGCGCAGCATGTACGACGAATCCAAACGCTACGCCGAAGCCCTCATCTACGCCTACCGCCACAAATACCACCTTTCTACCGGCATTGCCCGTATCTTTAATACCTACGGCCCCCACATGGACCCAGCCGACGGCCGCGTCGTCTCCAATTTCGTCATGCAAGCCCTCCACAATCAAGACATCACCATCTTTGGCGGCGGCCACCAAACCCGCAGTTTCTGCTATGTCTCCGATCTGGTCGATGGCCTCGCCTGTCTCATAAACTCCGACCACGAAGGCCCCATTAACCTCGGCAACCCCCACGAATTCACCATCAAGCAACTGGCCGATACCATCATTCGCCTCACCGGCAGCCGGTCCCAAATCATCAATCTCCCTTTGCCCCAAGACGACCCCACCCAGCGCCGCCCCGACATCACCCGCGCCCGTCAGCTCCTGGATTGGCAGCCGACCGTCCAGCTCGAAGTCGGCCTCGCACCCACCATCGCCTACTTTCGCACGCAAGCCATGCCCCTCTCAATTGCCCGACCCAAGTAACGCAAAAATCCTGCTGATCGTAGCAAAAGTAGCTGCGATCAGCAGGACAGTTATCACTTCCAGAACATCATGCCCCGACGGGCCAGGGCTTCGTACAAACACGCCGCCGCCGAAATCTCCGTCAGGTACGGCGACTCCACCAGTGCTCGGAACTCTCTCGGGGGTACCACCAGGACCTCATAAAAGTCAGTCGACCTCGGCTGCGGTGCCGCGAGCAGGCGCAGATCGGTCGCCATGACCAGGTGCGCCGTCAATGGACCGCTGCCATCAGCCTTACGCACCTTATTGTCGTCAACATTCAGGCCACGCATATACCGCCATTGGCCGGCGCCGTATCCGGTCTCCTGCCTAAAACCTTCCGCGGCTAGCCCCAGAATCACATCCTGAGTCAGCTCCACGCCCTTCGGCGGTTGGACGCCGCCAGGCGACAGCTGGATGGTGACCTCATTCACGCCGTACTTGTACTGCAGTACGACGATCAAATTTCCGTACACATCAAAGGCCGCGGTCACAATCCATAGCCCCAGCGTTCGCCGGAGCAAGTGGAAATCGATCTGGCTTCCATCGGGCAGTTGGCGTGTTTCGATCAGTTCCTGGCCATAATAGGGGATAACCACCCCACCAACGCTTCTTACGACCGGTGGCCCCGAGCCAATTCGCTCGCGCGCCGCCAACACCGCCTGCTCAAAAGTCTGCATCTCGCCCCTTCCGGAGCCCAAAAACGTCTCGCACAGTGCCAGACGCTACTCATTTAAAAACAAAAAAACCTTCCGGTCAAACATTTCCGACCTCAGTCTTGAAAACCCCCTCCC
>CAYOOH010000154.1:0-1763 GCA_964405545.1 uncultured Candidatus Saccharimonadales bacterium
CCTCAAGCAACTCAAAGTCCGACAACGCCGCCGCCCCCTTGCGCTGCAATTTCTCGCGGGGCCGGTCCAAAGCCGGAATTTGATGTATACGTCGGCGTTTCGGCATCAGAGCTCTAGTGTACTAGCGTGCACTCAACAGCTCAATCCGATTCCCTTCAATCGCCAGATCAGACGCTGTTATCCGGGCCGTCGCAAAGTCGCGCAGGTCCTGACACCGCTCCAGGGCCACCAGGACCTCCGCTTGGTAGCACACGGGCCCGCCCGCCATACCGCTGGCTGCAAAAAATTCATCGCCGCGCTGCGCCAGCTCGATACTGGCCCCCACGCCGCGCGACCGTCGCACCACCGTTGGAGTCGTCGAGCCAAACAGGTCCACGCCCAGCACCGACCGCGACGCCTCCGTGCCCAGCAAATTCATCAGCGTTGGGTAGATGTCCAGCTGACTCGCCGGGCGGTCGTCTACTCCGGCCATCGATCCATCGGGGAAATGAATCAAGAAGGGGATCTCACGCGCGCGCAATAGACTCACATCATCAAACCCGTTCGGATGGCCCAAGATGCTAGCAATCTTCCGGTCCTCCTTCTTAAACACATACCCCTCATGATCACCCATTACCACAATCGCCGTCTTGTCAGCTAGCCCCGACGCCTCCAGCCGCTTCATAAACTCGCCAATCGCCGTGTCAGTGTAATGGGCCGCCTCCAGGTAGTTCTTTTGGATCCAATCATCCACCGGCACATCGCCCACATCCAGCGTCTGCAATTCCTTCGGGATATCAAACGGTGTATGCGACGACAGCGAGATCACATGCGCATAAAACGGCTGCTTCAGCCCCTTGATCTTGTCCATCGTCCGATCCAAAAAGTCTCGGTCATTCAGGCCATACCCCACCTGTATACCGGTTCCAAACCCTTCTTCGGCTATGTAGTCCTGGAATCCAAATACCGGGTACGTCGCCGAACGGTTCCAGAAATTCCGGCTATCCGCGTGATAGGCCACCACGTCGTAGCCTTTAGTGCGCAGTCGCCCCGGATATGACTGGTAAGCATCCCCCGGGTAGTCAAACACCACCGCCGAATTCGACAGGTTCATCAGCGAGTTAAATGTCACAAATTCCGCATCCGACGACGTCCCCGGCCCCACCACATAGTTAAAGTTCGTAAACTCTCGGCTGGCCGCCGCCAGCTTGTTCAGATTGGGTGTCACCTCCTGACCATTCACTTTCAACCCAATCAAAAACTGCTGGAACGACTCCAGCTGCAAGAACACTACATTCTTACCCGCCAATCTCCCCGTCAGATCGTTCGGCGCCTGCGCCGTCGTGACCTTGGGTGCCTGCGCCTTCACGTATGCCGCCTCTTCTTCGGTCAAACTCTTCTTGCGATTTAGGTAGTTAATAGCATCGATCAAGTTGTAATTAATAATCCCCACCTTCCGGATCAGCTCGCCCGAGTCAAATGGCTTGCCCATCAGGCGACTGATCTCGCCGTACTCTTGGATCTCCCGCACGGCCACATACCCAGCCCCCAGCAGGGTGACCGCCAAGACGCCGGATACGGCCATCCACATCCGCGCTCGTGTCAGGCGATGCAGCTCCACTCGCCACCTCCGCACCAGCCCCACTACCAGAAAACTCAGAGTCGGCGTCATAAACGCGATCATCCGCGGATCAAACAATGCCACCACACTGCCCTTAGCGTCCGGCAAATTCCCCGCGTACGCTAGTACCGACGCTGACAAAAATCCGCCAGCATACTTGGCG
>CAYOOH010000155.1:0-1732 GCA_964405545.1 uncultured Candidatus Saccharimonadales bacterium
TGGCCGGCCCGTGCTTGATAAGCAAGAGACCGCCCGCACCACAAAAGGCGCGAGCGGTCTTGGTGGCGGGTTAGTAGCCGCGTCGAGCCTGACGCCGCTTGTTGAAATAGCTCGTAAGACAGTGTATGCTGAACAACACCGCCAGCACAATGGCGCCGGCCAGATACCAAGGCAGACCGGTACCGGCCATAACCCCACCGGCGACGGCACCTCCGGCAATATAGACGCACAGCCAGAAGACGCCCCTCTTGTTGAGTACTTCACTCAGACTGGCGCTGCCGAGCGACATCATGGCCGCCACCGTCCAGGCGCAGAGGATGAAAACGGTCAGAAACCCAGCCGTAACGAGGGCGCCGGTTATTGCCCCCCCAACACGTTCCCACTGATGCCAGGAATGGTGATATCAATATGCATGAGCTTCCTTTTCTAGGGTGCGGACATGGCTGTTCTTATTAAAATACATAACTATCAATGTGTCAACATTTATCGCCTGTAGCCATCTCGAAGAGGCGGCGTGCAAGTCCCAGCCGACACACATGACCGGATTTGAGCTCGCGACTAGCTTGTGAACTTGCTGGCGAAATTCTGGCCATGTTTACGAGCCAGGAGGTCCGCGGCAATGATGGCGATGTGGCGGCGGAAGGCCGGGTTGGGCCGGATAGTGGCAGCACGAGCGACGCTCGTGATGGAGTAACGGTTGTTTTTGTAATCGATCGCGAGGCTGACTTGGTCGCCGTGGCCGTCGTCGAGGCGGTAATATGCCGAATCGAACTCGAAGGTTTTGATAGTGTTAAGAGGATTCATTTCCACTCCTTTGGTTAATGGGGTGGCTGCTGGATTCGAACCAACTGCTGGCTTGCAAACCAATGCCTAAGCCTAGGCACCACCATGGTCTGCAAAAGTTGGAATTATGAGATAGGACAGACGACGCAACAGGGCAAACCAAAGACTAGTTGGCAGGGACAACAGGCTTGGTTGCGGTGGATGTCTGACATTTGGGTCGAGTATAGCTGGGCGAAAGTGATTTTGCAAAAGGACCACCTGGAGGGAGCCGCAAGCTGCTCGTTCAGGAGGGCGTATTGTCGAGTGATTTCCAGAGGTGCCAGCAGGCTATGGTGCGGTAGGGGCGCCAGCGATCGGCCAGGATGATGAGCTCGGCCTTTGGTGGTGCGGCGGTTAGATTATAGAGCTGCTTGATGGCTCGCTGGAGGCCAAGGTCGTCGGGTGCAAAAACGTCGAGGCGCCCCAGAGTAAACATGAGGAACATTTGAGCGGTCCAGGTGCCGATGCCTTTGACGGTTGTGAGCTCGGCGATGACTTGGTCGTCGGGTAAGTGGCCGAGGTGGTCAAAAACGGCGCCGTCGCGGGCAAAATGCCCGGCCAGGTCCTGAATGTAGCTCGCCTTGGGACGGGACAGGCCGAGAGCGCGGATTTGGTCGGGGTCGAGGGCGAGGATGCGGGCTGGATCGAGGGCGGTGGCGGCTTGGACCCGGGCAAAAATAGCAGCCGCGGCCGCCACTGAGACTTGCTGGCCGATGATGGAGCGGACGAGCTTGGCAAAATATGGTCCGGGCTGGTGGCGGTTGAGGGGTGCTTGGCGTTTGATGAGGCGGCCGAGAGCAGGATCGAGACGTTGGAGGGCGAGCTCGGCGGCAGCCAGTTGGTCGGGGATGGTGGCGAACTGGTTGCTGACGGCTGGATTGGGGGTGGAAGAAGGGCGGGATGGCTTCAT
>CAYOOH010000156.1:0-1686 GCA_964405545.1 uncultured Candidatus Saccharimonadales bacterium
CGAATAGAGCATTGAGACGGTCGCGGGCGGCCTGTTCTTCAGCGGCCCGTTCCCTCAAGGCAGCCTCGGTTCTGGCTGTTCGCTCTGCGTCGGATAGGGGTGGAGTATCATCCAGATCAGGATGCAAGAACCCATCATACTTGCTTACGGTGAGAGCTTCGGCATCTGCGGTGGCTGGCGCGTCGTTTTCCGCGGGTTGGGCCTCCTTGAACCATTCATCGTATCTGTTGAACGAGCCAGCGCCTTCTTGACCAGGATGCGAAGATGGGGACTCAGTGTTCATAGATATTAAGATACCATGATGTCATAAAATAGGGATCTTGTGGTTTTGTTTTAAGGTGGTTGATGAGTCTCTAGGTATGTCGAGGGCCCCTTCGCGGTACGAAGGGGCCCGGGGGAGGATGCAGATCTTGGTGAGGACTGGACCGGCATTGGACGAGTGTCGGCTAACGCCTGACGGGGACTGCTTCTTCCAACAGCTGGGTGAAGCGGCGCATGGCGCGTCCGAGGAGAACTTCAGGGTCGCCGTGGGAGCCCTCACCGGCATGGACGACGTTCCAGGCCTGGATGATCTTATCGGGACGGCCAGGCCAGGTACTGAGGATCTCCCAGTCGGTGAGCGGACCGGTTTCCGACAGAAACCGGAGCTGGTGCGGAGACATTCCGATATTGGTGCTGCCGAGGTCGATGCGCTCATGACGGAGCAGAGCGTAGGCGACCTGGTTCAGGTAGGCGAATTGATAGCTTCCACCTGTCTGCCCGCGTCGGCGAAGTATGTAGGCCATACGAGGCCTCACTCCTCTCGGGGTTGGCGACTTTAATGTTTATATCATAAATCATTAGAAAGTACAAGCCCCCAGGTGAGCGTTGCTGTAATATGGAGAAAACGGAGATTGTGGGGCTTGGATGAATTGTTGTTGGTTGTAGATGAGCATGACCGGCCGGTGAGGCCGTTGTCGCGAAGTGTGGTGCATAGCGGCGGGATGTGGCATCGAGTGGTGCATATTTGGATTGTGAACCGGCGCGGCGAGATTTTATGTCAACAACGGTCGCTCAGTAAGGACCTGAATCCGGGCTGGTGGGAGCCGTTTTTTGGTGGGCATATGGCACCGGGTGAGGAGTATAAAGAGGCGGCGGTGCGTGAGCTGCGCGAAGAGTTGGGGCTGAAGGTGAGCACCGCAGAGCTAGAGTTTTGGGAAGTGTATAAGCACCGATCGGTGCGGCATGCGAATAATGAGTTTCAAGGGATTTTTGTGTTTCGCTGGGAGGGAACGGTTGACGCGATGAAGTTTGCCGACGGTGAAGTGGAGCAGGTGGAATGGTTGAGGGGTGATGAGGTGGCGGCTAGGGAGTTTGAGCCAGCGGACGGTTGGACGCACATTGGGTATGAGCGGCGGTTGTTTGAGGAGTGCGACTGGGTCTAAACGCATTTACGGCCCGGGGTTCCTGATGGAACCACGGGCCGTGATGTAGTGCGCTAGCGCCGGTGGCGCTCTCGAGGGCGTATAACCCCCCAGATGAGCGTGGCGTAGGCCGTGACGATGGCGAAGGCCGTGGCTCCGAGGAGTGCGGCATCGACGTCTCGGAACCACCAGATGACGATTACGTCGACCCCGGCTGCTACGAGCAGGGGCCATACGGGAGCGGGGAACTCGTTTTCGCTCGGGTGAGCGACCGGTTCGACCC
>CAYOOH010000157.1:0-1675 GCA_964405545.1 uncultured Candidatus Saccharimonadales bacterium
AGGTCCAGATCAGCCCCAGCACCAATGCTTCTGGCAAGTCCTTGGGACTCCGCGTCGGCTGATCCGTGGTCCGCTCACCTGCAGACATACCTGTGTGTGACATCACGACCCCCCGTCGAATACTGTCACTCAATTCTGACAACACGCCAGAACTACCCTTATCCAACCACAAACCCCCGGTCCACGCAAGCAGTCCGGGGGTTTGATTGCTAAAAGCCAGTTCTAGGCCTTGTCTGCCAACGCATCCACATTAGCGCTAATCTTCGATTTCCAGTCAATCTCCGGAAATCGCTGCAACAACGCGACAATATACTGCCGCATTTCCTCATACTTAGCCGACGTTTTCGCCTCATACTTAATGCCCAAGTACGGCCCATTCTGCGAATACCGAATCACAAACATCGCATCTGACAATTCCATTCGCAATCCGTCACCTGCTCGCTCGTCATCCACCACCTCGGCAGCGGGATAATCCTGGCGCACAATCGGCCCCAGCTTCGCGATCAACGCAACCTTCTGATCGTCCGGACAAAACAGCTTAATCTCCGGACTCGATACATACTGCGGTAAATCCGCCACCGTCTCCGACAATGTTTTGTCCGAAGCCGCCAAGTACCGCAACAACCGCATAGTCGAGTACAAACCGTCATCATGGTTATGAAAATCGGCCGAGAAAAAGAAGTGCCCGCTTAACTCACCAATAAACGCCGCCTTCACTTCCTGGTTCTTCTTCTTCAAAAAGGAGTGTCCCACGCGCCACATAAACGGCGTACCGCCCTTGGCCTCAATCGTTTCTGGCACCGTCTTCGAGCAAAACACGTTATACATAATCTTCGCGCCCGGGTGGTCGCGCAGCACATCAGCCGCAAAAATTGCCACTAACACATCGTTCCAGATCATGCCGCCCTTCTCGTCTACAATACCAATACGGTCGCCATCGGCATCATAGGTAAGGCCCACATCCGCACCGGTATCCAGCACTTCTTTCCGCAAGCGTTCTAAAACATGAGTCTCCGTCGGATCAGCAACACCCAAGGGGAACGTGGGATCTACCTTGGTATTAAATTCAAACACCTCACAACCGGCCTGTCGTAACAAATCCGGCGCGATCTCTCCGGCCGTAGTACAACCAGGGTCCACCACCACCTTCAATTTACGCGCTAACGGCAATCGTTCTACCAACTCAGCAAAATACGCCGGCCGAATATCCTCTACGCCTGCCTTGCCGGGCGTCTCCGCCAACTCGTAGTCTTCCTCCTGTACCAGCCGCAAAAGCTCTTTCATGCCCTCGCTCACCAGAGTCTCCGAATAACCATTAGCAAACTTAAAACCATTAAACTCCGGCGGATTGTGCGAGGCGCTCACATACACACCACCCGGCCGCTTCAAATGGTACTGCGACCAGTAAAACGTTCCCACCAGCTGCATACCAATATCCACAACGTCCAACCCTACCTCGGTCAGGCCCTTAATAAGCTGGGCGCTGTACTCCGGGCTCGTCTCCCGGCAGTCGCGGCCCACCACCGCCTCCGTCACACCGTTTCGCTTCAAATATGTCCCAAATGCCCAACCTAAGTGAAGAGCCAACTCCGGACTCAAATCCTCGCCCACAAGCCCCCGTAAGTCGTCCCCGCGAAAAATAGCTGGATTACCCTTCGGGGCGCCGGCTTGTGAT
>CAYOOH010000158.1:0-1628 GCA_964405545.1 uncultured Candidatus Saccharimonadales bacterium
TCTTGTCCCGGACCTACCTGTCTGTGCCAAGCACCCAAGAGGTCGCGATCATCGCGACCGAGCTCAGTCGGCTTACCCGATCCTGAGGGACACCTATCCCTCAAGCCCTCGCCGCCCCACCAACACTGGGGCGGCGTTGCCGGTTCAATCCCTTTGGGAGTCTCGATGGACACTTTCGGCACTGGCCAGATCCGATCTCTGCTTGAAGACGAGCTGCTAACGGAAAGACACCGAGCCATCATTGCCCGGATTGTCATCCTGCACTGTCATCACCAGGTTCGGGAACACCAGCCAGTTGGCTATACCGACGAAGACTATGATCAAGCACTGGCCTACCTCCAGGGCCACAATCCCGGCTTCGACCCTGCTGCCTTCTACCTCTATGCCATCCGCGGCCCTCGAACCAGGCGTCCCTTTCGACGCGGCTAGGTTTGTGAAAATTACAAAAAAGTAGTAAAAATACAAAACCGCTAACCGCGGCTTGCTCCAGGTCGAAGGGATATTCCTTATGGGTGCTGCCCGCACCATCGAAGTCGAGACCACGTTCTACCCGATCACGAGCACCGATGTCTATGACGCAGCAGCTGATGGTGCAGGTTTTGCCTCGGATGGCTCAACTCGCGAGTCTTCCATCCGGGTCGACCTCCGTTACTCGTCCCGCGACCCGTACACGGTTGAGTTCGTATTCCATCCACCGTACGGTTATGGCGAAATCGTTCACTGGGAGTTCGGCCGTGAGCTCCTGTCCACCGGGCTCGAAGGCCTCACTGGCGAGGGCTCTGTTCAGGTATGGCCGTGGACTACCTCTGAAGGCAATTTTGTCGCTCTGGCTCTGGCAAACATGCACGAAAATGCATTGTTCCAGATGCCACGCAGTGACATTGCTCGCTTCGTACAACAGGTCTTCGAGGCCGTACCACTCGGCCAGGAGGGCAACCAGATCGATGTCGACGCTGTCATCAGCCGCCTACTCGAATCCAGGAAGTAGCGCATCGACATCCCCAGCGACCTGCAACCCGCCGCCTCCGGTCACCATACCGGGGGCGGCGCTTCGCATTAAGGCTGAAAATCTTGCGAAAACAGCTACTTTGCCGTATAAATGCCTCACCGCAAACAGCGGTCGTTCCGAGGGGGGAGCAATGAGCGCCGTTCACCCTAGCATCGTCGAAGTCGAGACGCAATTTCATCTCATCAATTCCTTTGGGCCTACATCCGTCGATGCCCGCCTGCGATACGATCCCACCGATCCCTACGCCGTATGGATAATCTTTCCTGCGGAAAGCGCCGCTTACGGAGAGGAGGTTGCCTGGGCTTTCGGTCGCGAGCTGCTCATTATCGGCCTCGAGGCCCCAGCTGGTTTGGGCGACGTCGAAGTCTGGCCCTACGGAATACTCTATCGGAATATCATCGCGCTCGAGTTGTCATCACCCGAGGGTCACAACCTCTTCCACGTTCCTCGCCGTCCGCTGATGATCTTCCTGCACCGCACTCTTGCCGAGGTTCCATTGGGCAGAGAGACCGAACACCTCAATCTCGACCCCGTCATTCGTCAACTACTAGCCGACGAATGACGGGGTCCCGATGCCTCCTCTAAACCCGCCGCCTCCGGTCACCATACCGGAGGCGGC
>CAYOOH010000159.1:0-1546 GCA_964405545.1 uncultured Candidatus Saccharimonadales bacterium
GCTCTTGGTCTTCGGAGGTGGTTTCGGATTTGAAATTGTCGAGGCCGCATTCGCCAATGGCGACTACGCCTTCCATTGTGGCGAGACGGGCGACTTCCTCAAGCGCTTCATAGCCTCGATCGGCATCGTGTGGATGGAGGCCGACGGTGGCCCAGAGATGGTCATGGGCGCGGGCGACAGCAATCGCCTCGGCCGAGTCAGTGTCATTGACGCCGACGCAGAGGATTTTTTCAACACCGGCGTCGGCAGCCCGCGTCAGGACGTCGGCGAGGTCATCGCGGAATTCGGGAAAGTAGATGTGAGAGTGAGTGTCGATCAGCATGATTAGGGCTCGATTATACGCTCATCATAAATGACAGCATGGCCGCCAACGGTAACGTGCTGATGAAAACTTGCGGTCATGCGACCATTGGCATCCAGGTCAAAACCTTGGTCAATGGTAATTTGACGCTTAGGCAAGAGCTGATGATGCACAATGTAGCTAATGAGTGCACCGGCCGCAACCCCCGTAATGGGATCTTCATTGCGGTCAAAGGTGGGGTTGAACTGGCGAGCCGCGAAATCGGCTCCGGGCGTAACAGCGTCTGGTGTAAATGGACAAAAACCACGATTGCCGGTGAGGCGGTCATACTCAATAATGCCGTCGAGGTCGGGCTGGATACACCGAAGGGTCGCTAAGGACCTGATGCCAATGAGGAGTTTAGGGGTGCCGGTAGAGACAGTTTGGATGGGGTAATCCAGCAGATCACTAGGCCGGAGGCCGAGGAGATGAGCAATTTTTGCGCGATCGGTTTCAGGAGGCCAAAATTCGGGGTCGCGCTGGGTCATGAGAATAAGGCCGTCATCGCGGCCCTCGACTGGCAGGATGCCAGACAGGGTTTCCTGGGTAACTGCGCGACTAGGCAGATGGCCTTGGCGCTCCAGTACATGAAAGGCTGCGAGCGTAGCGTGCCCGCAAAATGGCACTTCCTGGCGCGGCGAGAAGAACCACGTTCGGTAGGTGGCAACGGTTGAGGTCTGGATGAAGGCAGTTTCGGGGAAACCAAGGGCCTGAGCGATGGCAAGCATTTGATCATCGGTAAGGGCGTCGGCATCGAGAACCACGCCGGCGGCGCTACCTTCGGCGGGGTTGGTGGTGAAGCTTTTGACTAGGATAAGGGGATGGGGCATGAAGGCATTATACGGCAACTTATGGAACGAGGCTGTTGATGTAGACTGCCAGCCCGTCATCCTCGACAGTGCCGATAATTTCATCGGCGGCGGCTTTGAGTTCGGGGACGGCGTTGCCCATAGCGACTTTGTGGCCGACGGCGTTAAAGAGGTGGAGATCGTTGTGGCCGTCCCCTACTCCGACGAGCTCGGACTTGGTGAGGTCTAACATGGTGGCAACTTCATAGATGGCATGCTCTTTGGTGGCGGTAACAGCCGTGATATGCAAGTCCACCCCCTGCCCGGGCGGTAGATTCCAGGAATCGGTGGGGAAGGTTATGATACCGGGGTCCTTGGCCAGGTCGAGCATGATAGACTCGGCCTGATCGCCAGGAAC
>CAYOOH010000160.1:0-1522 GCA_964405545.1 uncultured Candidatus Saccharimonadales bacterium
AAGGGCTTAAGAGGTTTTGCGCCGGGTTTCATAATCCTTATGCTATCAAAATATATTGAAAGAAAACAGGAGTCATACCGCATTAAGGTCAACCCCCTCCCCCAACCAGAAGTCCTCGAATTCCCAACCTCCGCCGCATGGCGCAAATGGCTCGGTGCCAACCACGCCCGAGAGGAGGGGATATGGATGCGCCTTGCCAATAAAGGGGCGGCAAAACCCACCATCACCTACGCCGAAGCGTTAGACGGCGCCCTCAGTTACGGCTGGATTGACGGCCAAATGGCCAAGAAGACCGACCCGGACTCAGACTGGCGGCTGCAGAAATTCACGCCCCGCCGTGCGCGTAGCCTCTGGAGTAAACGCAACCGTGAGCATGTGGCTAGGCTTGAAGCCGACGGTCTCATGCGCGACCCCGGCCGGGCCGAAATCAAGCGAGCCAAAGCCGACGGCCGCTGGGACGCCGCCTACGACAAGCCCAGCAACATGGAAGTGCCGCAGGATTTTCTCAAGGCTTTAGCGCAACACCCGCCAGCCGAGTCCTTCTTCAAGACGCTAAACAGATCAAACACCTACGCCATTGCCTGGCGACTGCAGACCGCCAAACAACCCGCCACGCGCGATCGGCGAATGCAGGCGATTATCGAGTTACTGAACCAGGGCAAGAAGTTGGTTTGATACAGCCCGAGCGCCGACTGGCCATTTATATTGACAAACATTGGTTACTATAGTATAAGATACCAGTTCTAGTCCAGCCGCCCTTTGGGGCAGTTGATATGTTGTCGAGACCGATAGGAGTCAGTTTTGACCGTTTGGCAGATCGCCAACGGCGTCACCGTCGAGTCGATAGCTCACGCAATGTTTGTCAGGTCCGATGAGGGCCGGCGGATGGTTGCCGACTTGCTGAGCATGGACGCCGACAGCGCCCTCCGCTTCCTCCGCGCCTACCAGGCCAGGGAGGACTGGGGTGTCCTCGCCCCTGACTCGGACTTCCCGCCGGCTTGCCGCGAGGTTGAGGCCATCCGTACGTTGGCCGAAGGCACCGCGGTCCGGCTCGGTCTTCCCCAGGAGGAGTTCGTCCCGGCGGTCGAGTACATCGCCGTCGCCGCGGTCGACGGGTCCTTGCCGGCGATGCTCGGGCTCGACCCGAATCTCCCCGAGGACAGGATCAACGAGATCGTGGCGCTCTGGGAGCGCACCGTCCGGCCTCTCGACAACTAGCAAACGTCCCTTCGCTACACTATATCCGAAAGGAGGTGATGCCGAAGGGACATTACCCGAGTGCTCAAACTCGTTTTAGCTTCAGGTAATTATCGCATCGACGCAGCGCTCAAGTTGTCCCCCAGCGTGGTTGTCCTGTGTTCGCTCCAGCACTTCACCGACCTGCGATGGTCGCCCACCGATCAGCGGGGTATGCACCTGTCGGGGCCCTTCACGGGACTGCTCAACGGCATCATCAACGTGGTACCGGAGTGGCATGCCGCCAAGGTAGCCATCCCGACGGCCATTGCCTGCACCATCCTGG
>CAYOOH010000161.1:0-1519 GCA_964405545.1 uncultured Candidatus Saccharimonadales bacterium
GGGGTCGCCTAGTGGCCTATGGCGCGCGCTTGGAAAGCGCGTTGGGTGCAAGCCCTCGAGAGTTCGAATCTCTCTCCCTCCGCCAGCAATTATTTGGAGCAACTTCGGTTGCTCTTTTTTGTTCGTACGGGTTACGCTTGAGGGGGCTAATGCAAGGCGCATTGGTTGCATCACTAAAGTTCTCGGAGACTTTATGGAAACGATCGCGAGCGGACTACCGACGGACAATGCGTCGCCTCCGCCCCGCCGGATGCCGGCGGTAGAACTGGGGCTGGATGCCGGGCCGACGCCCGGTGTGGCGCGAGGTGTGCGCCGAGCCTTGAGGGGCACCTCTGTGGCCTTGCGTCGTGGCAATCCCACCTTCCAGTCATCGGTGTAGCGACAAGGAATCCTGGAGGATTCATGGGGGCAATATTGGATCACGGTTTGACCGTGGTCGAGACCGATCGGCCGCAGTTGGTCTCGTCTGAGGATGAGCCAGATCGGGTTCTGTTGGTAAACAGCGCTCGTCAGCGGCCCGACCAGATGTCGCCGGCTCTGCAGCGAGTGGTTGGTCGCCTGAACCTGAAGGGCGGCTCGGCGCCGCTCAAGGTGGCGGCATTCCAATCGGCAGTATGAGAGCCTAGCGGCTCTCACTAGCGGGATGGGCGGATAGCTTGTCCCGCCTTTTCATGCCTGTACAATGAGAATTAATTGCAGGGAGATGATATTGCACCTATTTGGTTTTTTTCTGCTTATTGGGCTGCCGGTCTTTGCCGTGGGTTTTGGGACCTACGGCTATTTTATTTGGCGCAATCAGGTGCCGGTGGTGATGCTGCCGCGGCCGGCACTGGATCAGGTGATGCAGGCGTTGCGATTGGGGTCGCATGAGGTGTTTTATGATTTAGGTAGTGGCACTGGTCGGGTTTTGGCTGCGGTTCGGGCTAAAGAGCCGAACGTACGTTGCATTGGGGTCGAGAATAATAGCTTGGTTTGGTTGGTCGCTCGATTGAGTCTGCCTTGGTCGATTCGGCTCTGGCGGGGTGATATTATGCAGCAGGATTTGTCGGAGGCGACGCGTGTGTTTGTGTATCTGGGGCCTGGTTTGATGGACCAGTTGGAGCCTAAGTTTGAGCGCGAATTGCCAGCCGGGGCTCGGGTGGTGTCGGTGCAGTTTCCGTTGCCTGGCCGTAAGGCCGATCAAACGGCTGAATTGGTCGGCGGATCAGCTCATGCTCGGCGAATGTACGCCTACGATTTTTGACACAAAGCGTACAATAAAGACAGATAATCAAGGCACGTTATGGCCGATATGAAGAACAAGCCAGAAGAGTATTGGAAAGAGAAACTGACCCCGGAACAATACCGGGTGGTGCGTCAGAAGGAGACTGAGACGCCGTGGACGGGCGTGTACGTCAATAATCATGATGCTGGTATGTACCGGTGTGTGGCTTGTGGTCAGGAATTATTTTCCAGTGAGACAAAGTTCGAGTGCGGGTCTGGATGGCCGAGTTTTTATGATGTGGCTAAGGAAGGCCAC
>CAYOOH010000162.1:0-1515 GCA_964405545.1 uncultured Candidatus Saccharimonadales bacterium
TTCTCCAGGGCATCGAGTGCGTCACTGCTGGTGTAGGCGTTGTGCGGAGCTTGGCGGTCGGCGGTGCGGTAGAAGCTACTGCCATAACTAAACTCGTTCATATCCTTGACCCGCAGCGGACCGATGAGGTCCAGCGCGTCAGCATTACCGCCCACATGGGCTATTGGTGCATCAAACTCCAGTGTCCAGTCCACGAAATAGGTCCGGACGGAACGGACGGGTCCTAGTTGTTGTGGTCGATTATCCTGGAAGAATGCCAGGTAGCGGGTGATGCCACCCTCGGCCAGCGCCTCGTAGACCACACCGGCGTCACCCAAACCCGATTGCGGCCGGGCTTCGGGCGTGTTCTCTATTACAACGGCCGTCACGGGTCGCTGGGCGGCGTCTGGAGCCACGGCTACCCCAGTCAGCGGCGAGGCCTGCGTGAGAGGCTTAGGCGGTTTCTTGGGCACATCAACCTTGCTGGACACCACCTTTGTGGGTGCGGTACTGACAATGTAGGCCCAGGCGACGGTTGGGATGATTAGCAATAGGCCAAACACAGCCAGAAGCGCTACTTGGTGTCGGGCTAGCCAGTTCTTGGGTTTTTTGGCGCCATCGATGGACTCGGCCCCAGCCCCAGATGTCGCATCATCAGGTATAAATACTTCGGTCGGCGGCTGGCCATTGCCGCTGCTTGCAGCAGAACTGCTGATGGAGGCGCGGACTTCGGCAATTGCCGCGGCGTCTTCGGCTGCCTCGTCAATTGTAATAACATCGGTGTCTGTGGGTGGTGCAGTAGCCACTACCGGTACGGCCTTTTTGGCGGGTGGCTTGGCGCTGGCCTTAAGATCATTAACCTTACCGGCAGACTTCTTTGAAGTTGGCTTTTTAGGTGGCTTTGGTTGCCCGGTGCTCACCTGGATGGGCGTGTCTTCCATGTGTTTATTTTAGCACAAGCGGGTTGATATCAATGCGTCCCAGTCGACACATATAGGTACAATAACTCCTTGGTTGGTGGCACCGTGACATGACAGTCTTTATCTACAGTCTCTATGTGGTAGTTGGCATATAGAGACTGAATTCCAGGCTTAGAATACCAATGGCTACTTGAGGTGGTAAATCCAGCTTCTTTAAGTGCGAGCTCAGTTTTTGAGGCGAGATCGGTTGAATTATCTACGAGGAGGAACGAGCCATAGGAGGCAACGCCTGAGTCTCCTGAGAATACCGAATTATCTAGCCTACAAACTTCTTCAGGGTGTAGGCTACTAAGCCTTGCTATCACATTTGCGGCCGCTCGCCTCGTCAGCCCAGACGTATAGAAAAGGTAAAACACACCGTACCCAAGAATGAGTGCGGAAAAAACTACGAGGATTTGCTTTGGGCTCAGGCGAATTAAGCGAGGCGTGGCCATATGTTATTACTCCGCATACTTTAAGATGATGTCTATCGCGGTATGCAGGCGGCGTAGAGTGGTCTCAAGACCGAGGGTGGCCATAGTTTCGAACAATCCCGGAGCGGCCGTGCGTCCCGTGA
>CAYOOH010000163.1:0-1502 GCA_964405545.1 uncultured Candidatus Saccharimonadales bacterium
CCCACCCCCCCCACTTTTTTTTTAATTATACGTCGACCACCGATATCTACACCAGGACGTACACTCTTTCCGTACACGACTCTCTTCCGATCTCCGTATCCAGCACCGGGCTGCCGTCACTAAAGATAAACCGGAAACCAGTCAGAGTAACATTGCCCGACAGCGCCGGCGTAATGGTAAATCGGTACAAGTTCGAATTGGTAGCATCCGGCCGACTCGATCGCAAAATCACACATTCAAACACCTTAGGAACCGGACTGGGCGACGGACTAGGTGACGGGGACGGACTTGGAGATGGCGACGGGCTCGGCTTAGGCAGAGGCTTAGCCGTCCCCGCGTTACTGCAGGATTTAATGACAAAATACGTTACCCGACCATTCTCCATGTGGACAAAAGCCGGAATCGAGTTAGCCACGAACGCCGTCTGGTTGATCGTCATCCAGACACTACCACTCTTTTGTGAACCACTCATCTGATGGCGGCCGATACTAGCACCGTTGGTTGCCACCGTCTTACCGTTTACAACCACCCGACCATCCTTGTAAACCGTTCCATCAACCGTCGCGCTCGACTGGAAGTTGGCGATCGAAATCCCCCGGCCTTCGTTAAACATGATCTGCGAGATATTGGCAGCACTGTTGTGACCGTCACCGTGTGTCCACTTGGTAACACACTCGGCCTTGGTATAGCAGCCACCCCAAACAATGGCGTTGCTGTCGTTATCGCGTGGCTGCGAACTAGCCGCACCAGCCGGAGCCGTCGGCACCGCCACGAGACCCATCACCAACAACGCTGCCACAGCCTTGGCCAGCCGAGTCGGCATAGTAAATAATCCTGACATACAAATTCTCCTGTTGCATTATGTTCCGGTTTGGTACTCCACCAGTAACCGATTCACCATAATAGCATAAGATACAGGCTATGTCAATTATTCCGGCTATGCTTGTACGAGAGACTGATAAAATTCAGCCTTTGCCTCATCCAAATCACCCACAAAACTCTGACCCCACCGGCCCGCAGCCGCCTTTTGAGCAACCCCCGCAACCGCCTCTGGCCTCACCGTCCGCACCAATGCCAGCTCTCGCTCAAACTCCAAAATCTCTCCCGACTCATCGTAGCTGTCTAAGTACCACCCCAGCATATCGCCAGCCGTCTGTGTCGATCGCGTCACCGAACCCACCAACAAATCCTGAGCCGCCCGCACTTCCTTCTGGCTCACCTCGCCCCTACCAACCGCCTCAAACTCCCTCCTCACCAGTTCAAATAACGCCTCTGCATTCCCGGGCGTCACATAACCGCCAAACCCAAACGAGCTATTGCCCTGCTCGGCGTGACCCACCGCACTTATCGCATAAGCTAGCCCTCGACGCCTCGCTTCACCCAACACTCGCGCTCCCATGCCCCCGGCCAACACCATCCGCAAACAGCTCAAAGCCCGCCGCTCTTGCCGGTCCAACTCGCCAAAATACATCCCCATCCGATAATACAACTGCCCGATTTCG